>JAUMFR010000001.1:0-1732 GCA_032119755.1 Solirubrobacterales bacterium
GACCCATCGTGCGCTGCCCGCCCCGCCGGCTTGATCGAGTACGGCTTGCCGGTGGCCGAGGACGGCAAGATCCCCGAGACGGTCGTGTGTGTACTCACCGGACACGGACTGAAGGACCCCGACACCGCCATCTCGGAGGGTCCGGAGGTCGTCACCTGCGAGGCCGACAGCGAGGTGGTGGCTGACGCAGTATTCGGGGCTGGCTCATGAGCGCTCGAGGGTGTCGAGTGCGGGTGCCCGCCTCAAGCGCCAACCTCGGTCCCGGATTCGACTCCTTCGCCGCGGCGGTCGACCTGACCCTCGAGCTGGAGGTCGTCGAGTCAGATGCCTTTTCGATCGAGGCCGAGGGGCTCGAGGTGCCCGAGACCCGGGACAACCTCTGCGTTCGCTCCTTCGAGGCGCTCGGCCCGGCGGAGGGATTCTCCTTCGTCATCCGCAGTGAGATCCCGATGGCAGGCGGGCTCGGGTCGAGTGCCGCGGCGACGGTTGCCGGTCTGCTCGCCGCCGACCATCTGCTGGATCTCTCGCTCGCCCCGCAGGAGATCCTCTCCAAGGCTGCCGAGATCGAGGGCCACGCCGATAACGCTGCAGCCGCTCTCTACGGGGGGTTCGTCGTCTGCGATCCCGGCAGCGGAGAGTCGACCGGTGTCACCAGGCTCGAGGTCCCCGCAGGTATCGACGGGGTGCTGGTGATTCCGTCGACCGACCGGGTACCGACCGCGGAGGCACGAGCGGCGCTGCCCGAGGAGGTGCCTCTCTCTGAGGCGAGTGAGAACATCGCGGCTGCGGCGAGGCTGATCCTGGGCATCGAGAGGTCGGACGCGGATCTGATCTCGCTCGGACTTGCCGATCGTCTTCATCAGCCCCGGCGTGAGCATCTCTTCCCATGTTCGATGCAACTGGTCAGCGAGGCTGCGTCGTGGGGTGCTCTCGGTGCCACCATCTCGGGCGCCGGCCCGTCGGTGCTGGTCTGGACGGTCGCGGAGGACGGCGATTCGGTGCTCGCTGCACTGGCTCCGTCGATCGCCGGTTGGGGCGAGGCGCGGCGGATTCGCTTCTCTGCTGACGGAGCCGGGGCTTCCGCTCTCTAGCAGTACCAGAATCACGCAAATTGGGTGATTCTGGGTCCGTTCGCATCCGAAGGTTCCGTGGACTGGGAACCTATACTGCCCTTTCAGCCCATCCCGTCGCGCGCCCAATCGAAGAAGGCGTGGAACCAGGAGGCAGGTTTTGCGAGAGGACAATCCAAGCCCGCGGAGAGACTGCGGTGAGCGAACGCAGCGTGAGCGCTACTCACCGGAGCGCGCCTATCGTCCGTTGGTCTCGCCCCAGAGCGTCGAGGACAAGGACGCCTGCGCCATCTACGCGTCGGTGCGTCGTGACGGCACTCCCAGCCACGAGCCTATCCCGCTTGCGCTCGACGCGCTCCAGAAGATGCTCCACAGGGCCGGCAATGTCGATGGTGAGGGTGATGGTTGCGGCCTGCTGCTCGACATACCGACCAAGATCTGGGCCGAGGAGGTCAGGGCAGGCGGACACGATCCTTCGTTGACCCTCGACGAGGCCTTCGCCGTAGCCCACGTGTTCGTGGACCGATCCGAAGACCTCGAGGTGATCCGTGCGAAGGCTCGCGAGATCCTCGGTGAGGGAGGATTCAGGATCCTCGCCGAGCGGGTGGGCGCGGTCGATTCATCCGCGCTCGGACCGACCGCGCGAGAGGAAGAGCCTCACT
>JAUMFR010000001.1:1742-15622 GCA_032119755.1 Solirubrobacterales bacterium
TGGCCGACGCTGCCGACCGCGAGCGGGTCCTGTTCGACCTGATGATCGAACTAGAGGAGCGACTCGATCTGCACGTGCCGAGTTTCTCCTCGACTACCTGCGTGTACAAGGTGATGGGCGCACCTAAGATCCTCGGTCTCTACTACCCGGATCTGGTCGACGAACGCTTCGAGACGATCGGCTGCTTCGGCCACAATCGCTACTCGACCAACACCTGGCCCTCGTTCAAGCGGGTGCAGCCGTTCGGCGTGCTCGGACACAACGGCGAGATCAACACGATCGAACAGTTGCGACAGGAGGCTCGGATGCTCGGCGCGCCGATCCGCCCGGGCAACTCCGACTCTCAGGATCTCAATCGCACGATCGAGACGCTGATCCACCGTGAGGGCCTGAGCCTCGCAGAGGCTCTCGAGTCGGTCCTGCCGCCGATAGTCCACGAGATCGATCACTTCGGCCCCGAGTTGCGCAGTTTCTACATGTACCTGCGCGAGGCGATGGGTCCGTTCTCACAGGGACCGGTGGCCCTGATCGCCCGCAGCGGAGACGAATGCGTCTTCTCGACCGACGCGTTGGGGCTGCGCCCCCTCTGGCAGGTCGAGACGGCGGCCGATTACATCTTCAGCTCCGAGCCCGGAGTCGTGTCGGTCAAGCAGATGGTCGCCGAGCCGAAGCCGCTCGCCCCGGGTGAGAAGGTCCTCGTGTCGATCGATCGTGGCAAGCGCCGCTCCGTCGTGCACCCGCACGACGAGATGCTCGAGATCGTCCGACGCAGGTGGCTGGAGCGGACCGGGGTCGAGGCGATCGCGCCTTACGACCGCGCGCTCGATACCGGGGGCCCACTCGAGGGTTCCGAGATCCCGGGATACAGCAAGGCGGGCCCGTCGGAGCCGGTAAAGGTCTCCGAGTCGGTGCTCGCAGGGTTCGGTTGGCAGCGGGACGACATGAAGTTGGTCCAGCAGATGGCCGCGAGCGGCGCCGAACCGGTGGGATCGCTGGGCTACGACGGCCCACTGGCTGCGCTCTCTCCGGAGCGCCACAACCTGCCCGACTTCTTCAAGGAGACGGTCGCCGTGGTCACCAACCCCGCGATCGACCGCGAGCGGGAGATCGAGCACTTCTCGGCGAGGACGGTGATCGGTCGCAGGCCCGGCCTCGACGACCCTTCGGAGGATGTCGGGACGGTCGAGCTCGACTTCCCGGTGGTCCTCGGTGGGCACCACGATCTCGCTCCGCTCTCGGATTCGGACTACCGCGAGATCGCCAACCAGCACGGCACCTGGCTGCTCGAGGATCTCTGGGAGCAATTCGGTGAGCGGGCGAAGGCGCTCGACACCTCGCTTCTCGAGTCGGAGACCACCAAGGGAGCGGTCGAGCGGATCAAGCAGGAGGCCGTGAAGGCCGTCACCGAGGGGGCGGAATTGCTGGTCCTGACCGATCGCACCGTCTACGAGGGCGACAGGCGGTTCTGCGACCCGCACCTGCTCGTGTCGGCGATCGATCAGGCCCTGAAGTCGTTCAGGGTCGAGCGCGGCGAGGAGAATCTCCGCCGCCGGTGCTCGATCGTGATGCGTTCATCTGCGCTCAGGAACGTCCACGACTGCATGCTCGCTCTCGGTCTCGGTTCGGATGCGGTCTGCCCGTACACGATGGTCGAGGTGATCTGCGTGGACGAGTACCAGAGCGATGTCTCCAATCTCTGCGACGCGCTGCGCAAGGGTATGGAGAAGGTGATCTCGACCATCGGCATCCACGAGATCCGCGGTTACGCCCGCCAGTTTTCCTCGATCGGACTGAAGCCCGAGCTGGCGGAGATCTTCCAGACCGACGCATTCGCCGCGACCGAGAAGGGCGGGACTGGCTTTGCCGAACTGGATACCTCGGCCGACGAGCGGGTGAGGATCCTGCGTGGAGACGACGAGGCCAAGCCCGCCAAGACGGTCCGCTTCTATCCCAAGGTCTACAAGGCAGCGATCGCGGCTGCCAACGGAGCGGAGTCGTTCGACGACTATGCCAAGAAGGTCCGCGATCTCGAGGCCCAGACTCCGATCTCGATGCGCCACGTGATGGGCCTGAAGAGCGATGGGGATCCGGTACCGGCGTCAGAGGTCGACGCAACCATCGGCCATCACGATTACCCGTTGGTGATCAGCTCGATGAGTTTTGGATCCCAGTCGGAGCCAGCCTTCCGCTCGTACGCCGACGCGGCGCGTGAGGTGAACATCCTCTGCATGAACGGTGAGGGTGGGGAGATCCGTGACATGTACGGCGAGTACCGCAAGTGGCGCGGGCAGCAGGTCGCCTCGGGCCGGTTCGGAGTCTCCGCGGAGATGCTGAACGCCTCCTACGTGGCCGAGATCAAGATCGGACAGGGAGCCAAGCCCGGCGAGGGGGGTCACCTCCCCGGCAAGAAGGTCTCGGCCAAGGTCGCAGCCGCGCGTAACGCGGCGCCCGGAACGGACCTGATCTCGCCCTCGAACAACCACGACCTCTACTCGATCGAGGATCTGGCAGAACTGATCGACGAGCTGAAGACCGTCAACCCCGACCTCCGGGTGTCGGTGAAGGTGCCGGTGGTGCCGAACATCGGGACGATCGGTCTGGGCATCGCCAAGGCCGGAGCAGACATCATCACCCTCTCCGGGTTCGAGGGAGGGACAGGAGCGGCGCGTCAGCACGCACTGCGCCACGTCGGTCTGCCCTCGGATATCGGCACCAGAGCGGTTCATCAGGCGCTGATGGAGGCGGGCATCCGCAACCGGGTGGAGATCTGGGCCGACGGTGGCTACCGCCATGCGCACGACGTGGTCAAGCTGCTCTGCCTCGGTGCAAACCGGGTCGGCTTCGGGACTCTCGCAATGGTGTCCCTCGGCTGCACCATCTGCCGCGGCTGCCAGCTCGACACCTGTCACGTGGGGATCGCGACCCAGATCGAGACCGAGGAAGAAGCTTCTGAGCACGGCTTGAAGAAGTTCACGCCACAGGAGGTCAGCGTGGCCGCAGCCAACTGCGCGCGGTTCTTCGGCCAGATGGGTGAGCAGGTCAAGGAGGTGGTCGGATCGCTCGGTCACAGGCGCGCCCAAGATCTGGTCGGCCGCTACGACCTGCTCGAGCAGATTTCACACCACGACCGGCTCGACCTCGCTCCGCTGATCACACCGCTCGAGACGTATCTGGACCTCGAGCCGATCGATATGCCAGCCGTCGACGGGATCGAGGAAGACAGAGCCGAGGCGGGGTTGGTGATGGCGAGACCGATCAGGATGGAGCCGAAGGCATCGTCTGAGCAGTTCGCACCCCTGGCGCGCGAGGTCTGCTCGGGCGGCACGGTCAGCAACGAGTTCCCGCGTGCCACCGACGCCGACGACCGAGTGCTCGGCACGGAGCTGTCCGGCGCGCTCGCCCGTGCCCGTGTGGCGGGTGAGATACCCCTAGGTTCCGAGGAAGGCGACGAGCAGGTCTTGGCGGAACTCACCTTCAACGGTGGCTCTGTTGCGGGTCAGGGCTTCGGGGCTTTCAACTCGTACGGAGTCGTCTGCCGGATCGAGGGCGGCGCTCAGGACGGCGCGGCCAAGACGATGCTCGGCGGCACCATCGCGATCCTCAAGGGCCGCAGCGAGGAGGGAACCCGCTTGAACGGCTCGGTCGGGAAGTCCTTCGCCTACGGTGCTCAGCGCGGTCAGCTGTTCGTTCAGGGCTCCGCCGATTCCCGATTCTGCATCCGTCTCTCCGGAGCCGATGTCGTGCTGGGAGGTGAGCCCGAGGGGCCGATCGACGACGAGCGCGGGTGCCTGGTCGACCGCGCCAACGCAAAGGGGTTCGCGTTCGAGTACATGACGGGTGGCCGTGCGGTGGTTTTGGGAGATCTCGGACCGTGGGCATGCGCCGGTATGACGGGAGGACGCGTTTATGTGAGGATCAGCAGCGAGATGGGGATGGATCGCGATGCGATCGAACGCCGTCTCGGCAAGGGGGCGATGGTCAACGTCGAGCAACTCGACGAGACCGGCGCGGGCGACATCTCCGAATTGCTCGGCGGATACGCGGAGCAACTCCGAGAGACCGGTCAGACCGAAGAGGCGGATCGGGTCCTCGGACTCGCAGGCAACGCAGGCGACAACTTCCTGATGATCGTGCCCGAGAAGGTCCAGGCGGACCCCTCCATCTCGACCGAGTAGATACGGTCAAGCCATGGGTCCCATTTCGCAAGAGATAGATATCGACGCATCGCGCGAGCAGATCTTCGAGTTGCTCTGCGACCTCAGCCTCCGCCCGGGCTGGATGGGCAAGCTCGCGGGCGACTATCGACTCGAGCGCATCGACCCACGCGGCATCGGAGCCGGAGCCCGGTTCAAACCCGCTGGACCCGGTGTCGAGTACATGGACACCACGATCGTGGAGACGGACTTCCCCGAGAAGATCGTGGAGCGCGGCGAAGGGGGCCTTCGTAACAAGGCGACCGTGAACACCGTCTGGGAGCTGATCCCGGGCGCAAGCGGGGTCACCACGGTCCGGGTCACCTTCTGGACCGAACAGCACCTTCACCTCGGGAGGGCTTCCGAGATCGGGCGGTCAGGCTGGTGGAAGCGTCGCTGGAAGACGGCCTTGAAGGGTTTGCGCACGGCGGTCGAATCCGGTGAGTTGCGCGGCGAACCGGTCGAAGTCGCAGGCGGAAACCGCGTTCCCGGCGCAGCCTGAGGTCATGGCCGCCACGCCTACGGATAGAATCCTCGTCACAAGATGACCCGAACCTCTCCGATCAGATTCCTACTCATTGCGCTCTGTCTCGGCGCTTCCGCGATGGTGCTGGCCTCCTGTGGGGAGCACGACAGCACCCACGTGACCGAGGCAGAGACCCTCGAGCTGGGTGATGTCGGCTACCGGGTTGCGATCACGCGCTTCCTCAACCCTCAGGACATCGAGGACGCTGAGTATCTCGACGGTCTGCCCGAGGAACCCGGCGACGACAAGGCCTACCTCGGCGTCTTCCTGCGAATCCTGAACGAGGGATCGACCGAGTACGAGGTCCCCTCCAAGGGCGAGTTCACCGTGACCGACACCGACGGTCAGGAGTTCTCGCCGATCTCCCAGAACACGCCCTTCTCGCTGGTGCTGGGTGACCGGATACCGCCTGACGGTGAGTTGCCGCTTCCGGACTCCGCCGCCGGAGCGGGACCGATCGAGGGGGCTTTGCTCCTGTTCGTAGTGGATACCTCGATCGCCGAGAACCGTCCGGTCGAACTGGAGATCGACTCCGACGGCAACAAGGGCTCGATCGAGCTCGATATCTAGGCCGCGCCGTTGACCCGGTTCGAGGGTTGATCGGGAGCACGGAGCGTTGGTAGCCGAATCGCGACGACCCTTCCTGATCGCGGCGGCGATCGCATCCGCGGTCGCCCTCACCGGTCTGCTTGGCCTCGCCGCAGAGATAGCAGGTGTGGTCGTATGCCTCATCGCGTTGCTGGCGGTAGCTCAGGATGCGAGGGACTCCGGCGCCGGTGTAGGACCGCTCAGATGGTGGAACCTCATCCTCGGCGGTCTCGCTATCTGGATCGCAGGCATCCCGATCGGCTTGCTCCTGGAACCGGTGGGAGGTCTGCTGGTGGCCGGCGGGGCAGCTCTCTGCCTGGTCGGTTCGTTCCTCGGGCTTCCCTAGTTCAGCTCAGCGCTTCAGAGAGGATCTGGGAGGCGATGGGTGCAGCGACTTCGCCGCCGTCCTCGGTCGTGCTGGCGACCAGGACACAGACCACGTACTTGGGCTTCTCCGATGGTGCAAAGGCTGTGAACCACGCATCGAGCAGGGCTTTATCTCCCTTCCCGATGCCGAGCTCCGCCGTTCCGGTCTTGCCGGCGACTTGAGTACCAGTGACTGCGCCCAAGTAGCCGGTGCCGAAATTGACCACGCCCTCCATCAACGAACGCAGGACTGCAGCATCCTCCTTGGGCATCACTCTGACCGGCTTCGCGCTCGACAGGAGCGCCTTGTCGGAGACGATCGGAGTCGGCGAGCGCATCCCTCCCATGGCCACCGTCTGGGCAACCGATGCCATCTGGAGGGGGGTGGCGAGAACCTCTCCCTGACCGATCGCACTCGAACCGATCTGGAGATCGTCTCCGATCGAATCCGGGATCGTGGAGGAGGGAATCCCACCGTCTTCCAGATACTGGCTGGCGAAAAGGGTGGGCGGTGAATTGAACCCGAATCTCTCCGCTGCATCGACAAGGTTCTCCTCGCCGATCTCGATCCCCAGTGGTGCGAAGACGGTATTGCAGGACTTCGCGAAGGCTTCCGTGAAGTTACCGCCGCAACTCTCGTCGCCAGCATTGAACAGGTCGTGACCGAGGATCTCTACCGACTCGACCGGGGCGAAGTAGTCAGCGAGCCGTACCTGATTGCTCTCCAGCGCTGCGGTGGTGGTGACGATCTTGAAGGTCGAGCCAGGTGCTTGAGGGGCTGAGTAGCCGAATCCGGATACTGCTTTGACCGCACCGGTCCTCGCGTTCAGCACGACCGCGCCCCCGTTCACGCCAGCCATCGCGTTGACCGTGGTGTCCTGGAGTTCAGGGTCGATCGTCGTATTGACCGCCTTGCCGGGCATGGCCTTGGAACTCGCAAGCACGCGGCCATCGACCGAGTCGGGGACATCCGGCAGATCCGTTCCGTCCGGCACCGCGAGCAGGTCGCCACCGGGCTTGCCGCCGAGTACGGTATTCAGCGAGAGTTCGAGACCACTGACCCCTGTGGGCTCGTCGCCCGGGAAGCCTTCCTCCTGGATCGCGGGGACGAGTTCCGGGGAGGGTTCGCCGACCTCTCCCGTCACATCGAGCGCGTCCGAGAACCGCGCATCGCCCTGTCCGGTAGCCAAGGTGGAGCCGTCGGCAGCCAGGATGGCTGCGCGTTCACCGAGTACGAGCCGCCGCCCGACCCGCTCTCCCGACTCGAGTCCGGGAAAGGTCAGGTGCGGCGCCCAGTCGACTTTCCCGTCCTGGACCGGCAACGAGATCTCTCCGTCCACCGTGCCGAAGAGCCTGGTGTTGGCGGTGACGCTGACCTTCACGTCACCACCCGGCGCCCGACCCGCGCGGCCAGGCTCGAGCGCCTCGGTCGTCGCGGCGATCGCCGCCTCCTCGTAGGCTGCCTGGAACTCGATCTCCGAGTACTCAGCCTGCGATTCGGGAGTGATCAGGCCGTACATGCCCTGATAGTCCCGATCCCCCCAGTGGGATGCGAAGGCCTCGCCCAGCTGCTTCGATCCGCTGGTTGCGCCGAGGTATGCGCCACCGGCAAGAGAGGCCATGGCGATTGCGATCAGCGGGATCATGCGCTGTCGCAGGCGGCGTTCCCGCTCGCTCTTGGGTGGCTTCGGTCTGGGTATGGAGGGGCGACGGTCGGTATCTGTGGGCCTGCGCGGCTGACCGCCTCTGGGCACCTGTGCTGCCGGGTGCGTCTTGCGCTCGCCGGTAGACGCTCCGTCACGCCGCGGGGGGCGACGCGTCGGGACGCGAGGACGGTGCGGAGTGCCCCTTTTGGTCGCATCTTCCATACAGGGAAAATAGACCTCGGAACACTTCGTATACGCAAATCGTGTGCCGGAGGAGGCTGGGCATCCAGAAAGCCCGCCTCTTACGATTGGTAAGCTTTTCCCATGGGGACGGAGGTCGGCATTCAGCCGAACGGAAAGGCTATGTGCGCAGAAACTGATTCCCGGGTCTGCCCGCACTTCCACGGAGCTGTCGAGTTGATAGGCAAGAGATGGACGGGTGCCATCCTCTACACGCTGAGCCGAGGCTCACAGCGGTTTGCGGAACTCAAGGCGGGTGTCCCGGGAATGTCGGACCGTCTGCTCTCGGCCCGCCTGAAGGAACTGGAGAAAGCGGGTCTGGTCGACCGACAGGTCCACTCTTCGACCCCGGTCATGGTCACCTACGAGCTGACCGACAAGGGGCTTTCTCTGACACCGATCATGGAGAGTCTCAGCGACTGGGCATCGGAGTGGCACAAGGCCTGAGGACCGCTACGCGCTCTCTGATCTGATCTCTGGCTCTACGGCTGGATCGGCTGAATCCCGCTCGCGGATCTCCCGCGGGTGAGAACAGAGTCTGAAAGCTGGACAGTCGTGGCAGAGGGCCCGATGAGGGTGCTCGGTTACCGGGAAGTCACCTTCGGAGATCCGTGAGAGGAGTGCCGTTAAATCCTCTGCTGCCTGCTCCAGGCGGGACGCGTCGTAGGTCTCGCTGACCGGCTTGTCGTGTTCTTCGAGAAAGACGTAGTGGGAGACGATGTTCTCTCCCAGGTGAGCCACCGCGAGAGCGTAGATATCGCGCTGGGTCAGATAGTTGCCCATGAGATCATCCGGATTCCTGCCGCGCAGCGAGTTCGTCTTGTAGTCGACTATCTCGACCTCTCCTCCATCGGGGCTGGTCGCGACCAGATCGATCGAACCGTTGATCATCGTCCCCGCGATCGAGAGGACGAATGGGAGCTCTGCAGAGAGCGAGAGACCCCGCTCCTTGATCGATGAGAGGACGTCACTTTCCAGCCAGGCCTCCACAAGAGCCTTCACGCGCTTTGTCTCGGCCGTCGTGCCCTCGAGTGATTCAGCCCTCAAGGCCACGATGATCAAGTCGTCGCTCGGAGTCGCCCAGCCATTTTGCGAGCTCCATTCGAGCAGTCGATGAACTGCGTTGCCCGGCCCGTAGCGCTTGTTCGTCTGGTCGGGCCCGACTGCAATTTCCTCTCCCGGGGCAGGTATCTCGCCACTGGTCCGGCCCTCATCCTCCTCTGGCTCAGATCCTTCGTTCGATTGGACCGACAGAGAGGTGGATGGTCCGTACCGCTTCAGCCCCAATTCGCGCTCGGCGTAGAAGCGGTAGCCGCAGCGTTCGAAGATCGACAGAGAGGAGAACGAGAACCTACTCGCCTGCGACGCAGGAGGGACGGCGATTGGAGCGGGGGCCGACTGATCCGCAGGCCCGCTCACGTCACCGTCTTCCGGTGCCACGGGTTCGGGCGGGGAGAGACGAGTTATTGCCTCCTCACCAGGGAAGTTCCAGAGGACTCGAAGGTCGATCTTCTCGGTGGGCTTGGCGATCCCCGCGATCCCCTCGGGGTGATCGATCGCCACGGTGGTTTCGGTCGAGGATCCTTCGGGCTCGGCCAGCTCGAGCGAATGGATGATCCGGTTGATCATGCCCGCCTTGTCTGTTGGTTTCTCCCGACCATCCTCAGCGAGAGCGCACTTGTAGGCGTAGGTTCCGCTGAGTAGCAATCTGCGTTGAGCACGGGTTGCCGCGACATGGAAGAGCCTCAGCTCCTCTTCGATCTGTTTGACCGATTCAGCTTGTTTCAGGGATTCCATCTCGTAAGCGGGAGAATCATGTTCTGAGTCATCGGCCTTGAGGCTGAACCCGACTCGCACCTCGGGATCTGCTGTGGGGTCTTCATCGGGTCGATCGAACGCTATGCGAGCGACCTGTCCTCGTTCGCTCAGGAGTGCCCCCAGCTGCGGGACTGCGACCACATCGAACTCGAGACCCTTTGCCTTGTGGATGGTCATCACCGTGACCCCTCCACTGGCCTCGTCTGTGACCGGCGCGTCGCCCTCGCCTCCTCGTTCGGCTTCGTCGGCCGCGTATTCGAGAAATCCACGGATATCTGCGCCTTCTTGGGCTTCGAACTCCCCTGCGATGCGCTGCAGCTTACGGACATTTGCCCAGCGCTCGGACCCGTTGCGGCGCATGAGTGTGGCGAGGTCGTAGCCGAGATCGCGGCAGAGACGGTCGATCAGCTCCGAAAGCCCCAGCGTGCCGGACTCAACCCGGACGGAGCGCACTCGTTGTTCGAATTCACCCATGGCTTTCAGATCCTCGGGGTCCAGTTCCTTGCGCCACTCGGGCTCCGCACCTGACTCGGCTGAGGACTCATCAAACTCTCCGATCAGGTCGAGCAAGCCCGAATGAAGGGCCCGGGAGCCGGCGGCCTTGCGCAAGGCCCAGAGAGCATCTGGCGAGGCGCTGCAGGCAGGGGATGCGAGTGCGCTCAACAGCGCGGTGTCGTCGAGGGGATTACTCACGAGCATCAGTAGCGCGAGGACATCGCGTACCTGTTGTCCTTGCCAAAAGTCCTTGCCGCCGATCACATGGGGATCGAGCCCGTACTCGTCCAGAGCCCGCCTGAACGCCTCCACGTGGGTCCGCTTCCTGAGGAGGACCACGAAGCTGGCGTCCTTGGGCTCGACCTCTCGTAGCTCGGCCAGTCGGCTTGCCAGCATCCGGGCCTCGGCGACGACCACGTTGGTAGCCGTGCCCGGGTCCGGCAGGGGGGTCTCCCTCCAGGTACCCCTTTCGGGCCCCTTTGGTTTCTTGGTATTCGCGGGGGGATCTCCACGAGTCAGCAGCAACTCGACCCTCGGTTCGCTCTGGCCAGCGGCATCGATCTGGTTGGTCGAACCCACTGCCAATTCGCTGAACTCACCGATCAGATCCCGGCCAATAGCGTTGGCGAGCGCGAGTATCTCCGCGTGCGAACGGAAGTTTCCCGTCAGCGGGGCCAAGAGTGCCTCGCTGTCGTCGAGCCCACCGATGCGCCTGCGCTCGCCTCTCAAGATCTCGACGTCGGCATCTCGGAAGCTGTAGATGGCTTGAAGTTCGTCGCCGACCAGAAAGCGTTTGGTCTCGGGACCGACGAGATTTCCGATCAGCTTGAGCTGGAGTCGGTTCGTGTCTTGAAACTCGTCCACGAGCAGGTGGGAGAACTGTTCCCGGTAGCGCAAACCAACATCGCCCTCGAGCAGACCCAGGGCACGAAGTTCGAGGTCCTCGAAGTCCAGACCTATTCGCCGCGACTTCAGCCCTTCGTACGCGGAATCGAACTCGTCGAGAAGGTCACGCACCAGACCGTAAGCCTCGGTCTGCCCCTTGCTGGTCGGTGCCTCCAGATCGTCACGGGGGGCAGCTGGAAGCTCGGGCTTCGGGGTGCCGTCGGCTCTCATTGCGCCGTGGACATAGGTGACCATTTGTTCGAGATCTGCTCGCTTGTTGGATGCGAGGACTCTCGTCACCACGGTGGGCTTCTTCTTCGCCATCGTGGCAAGCGCCTGAGAGAAGGCTCGCTTCTTGAGCCTTCCCGCCTCTCCGTCGTCGAGCACGCCGAAGCTTGGATCGATACCGGCTGCTACGGGATTGGCGGCGAGGATCCTTCGGCAGAAGCCGTGAATCGTCGAAAACCATGCCTCCTCGGTATCGCGTGCGAGTGCCCGCAGCTCGCGGGCCTTTTCGGCGTCGTCCGCCGACTCGGCTGCTTTCTCGAGTCCGACCCGGAGTCGTTCCCTCAACTCCGCCGCCGCACGATCGGTGAAGGTGATTGCAAGAACTGAAGAGAGCTCCACACCGTCGTCGAGAATCGCTTCGAGGCACCTGCGTACGAGAACCTCAGTCTTGCCACTGCCCGCCCCGGCTTCGCACAGAACCTCGACATCGCGCGATTGGACTGCGGCCAACTGCTGTTCGGTCAGCTGGGGCGTCATGTCTCGTTCTCCCCGTAGCGCCGCTCGATTCGGCAGATCGGTTGCCATTTGCAGTGGGTGTCGCAGAGACCCCCATTCGGTTCGCGATCGATGTGACCGCGCCTGATGTCGGCGGCGATGCGTTCGGCCTCCCGCTTGGCCGCGTCGAGGGTGGCCTCGAAGCCTCCGTCTTCGAGGAAATCTGTTCCGACTACCTCACGCTTTGGAATTCCGGCGTCCTCGACATCCTTCGAGAGGAATCCTCGCGGCTTGCTTCCAGGGGGCCTGCGCAGCGCCATGTAGAGCGAGCCAACCGGATCAACGCCCAGCAGATCCCGTGCCGCGAGCGCGTAGAGCTGTGCTTGCAGCTTGGAATCCTTCAGCAAGGTCTTCGCTGTCGTCTGCTGGTCGCTCGAGTACTTGTAGTCGACGACCAACCCACGCTCGGGCCCACCTTCGGGGTTGGGCTCCAGGTCTATCCGGTCGATCGCACCGTGCACTTCGAGTCCGTCTAGTTGCAGTGCACCCACCTCACCGTCGTATCCGAATCGCACCTCGTTGAACTTCTTTTCCGGCATGAAGCTCGAGGCTCGCTCGGACTCCTCGGCCAGGTAGCGGGTCAGGTCGTTCTTCAGTGCGAGCACGCTGGCAGCCCGGAATACATCCGCCTCGTCGAGACCTCGTTCGGCAAGAGACTCGTCCACAAGCTCGACCACTCGCTTCTGCCATTTGGCCAGAACCCCCTTGCGCGCCGTGATTTCGACCCCTGACTCGTCGATTCCTCGTAGCGGGCCGCCAGGTTGCTCGCCGAAGACCTTCTCCAAAGCGGCGTGAGCAACGCTGCCGAGTTGCATCGGACCGTCCTGACGCGAGAGTTCATCCGGCTTGATCTCGTGTCGGATCAACCAAATGTAGGGGCACTTCAGGTAGTCCTCGAGAGTAGTGGCCCCGTAGGTGGAGCCTTCGGTGAGCCTCGCGAGCACCGCGGGAGAGCGCAAATCGCTGGGCTGCAGACGGGCAGGATCAGTGGTGAATACGGCACGGCCCAGTTCCCGCTCGATTCGACTGGACCGCTCGGCCGGGAGATCGAGATCCTTCAGCACCGCCAGACCACGCTCCGGCCCCATCGCCGCCAGGGTGCGCGACAGCTCGAGGTCGCTTGCGGCTCCCCGGAGATCGATTACCACCCGGTCGAGGCGGCGCTCTGTCCCGATCAGATCGAACAGCGGATCGCGACCGTTTGCGATGTCATCCTCATCACGATCCGGAGAGAGCAGGTCGCGTACGTCCTCCAGAAACGCTGACGGAGCGGCTGCCTCGCCCTCCTCGTCGCTGCCGCGCCACGAGAGCCAGAGTCCCTCTCGTGGTCTGCTGAGAGAGCTCGCAAACAGGTAGCGCTCCTCGATGATCGGTTGTGTACGTTCCGGCAGCCGTAGTTCACCGCGGACCTCGTCGGAGATCAGCTGGGCCGGGCTACTTCGCTTGGGGAATTCACGATCCTGCAGCGAGCAGACGAACAGGTGCTTCACTCGCTGAGCGCGGAAGCGGTACGGAGATGCAATTCGGATCCGTCCGTGTGCAGGGCCGGAGTGAAGCGGGACATTGACCGCTCCGATCAGCTCCGCGAGGTTCTCCATCCCCAACCCATGCGGTTCGAGCTCCGCAACTTCGTCCAGCGCGCGGGTTATCTCTCCCGCCGCACGCAGTTCGAGCGCTTGTCGCGAGGAGACGAGCGGAGCCCTCTCACGGATCGGGTATTGGGAGATCATCGAGGCCAGGTTTGCTGACTGCCTCAGCAATTTCGTTCCCTTCGCGGCCTCTCTGAGGTCCGAGATTTCGAACAGCTCACGCGAGCCGGGGATTTCCTCGGCCCAGTACCTTTCGGCTTCCGCTAATTCGACAATCGGCCGTGTGAGGATCTCTCGTTCGAGTTGGTCGATCTTTCGCCTTGCGCCTCGCCCCGGGATCCGAAGATAAGCGACCAGATCCGCCGGCTCGGCCTGGTCAGCGGCGATCCCCGTCAGCAGGATCATCGCCCTGCCGGTGGTGGTCGTCCGTGCCGGCACCCGTGCTTCAACCGCCGCTGGAATCCCCATCCCCTCGAACACCTCGCCCCACTCACGGCCATACCTTGCGGGACTTCGAAGCACCACAGCTATCTCGTCGATTTCGACACCCTTGCCGATCAATTCGACAATCTTGCTGCCGACCAACTCCGCTTCGGAGCGGGTTCCGGTGGAGCGGAGCAGATGGAGCCCGTCTCCTTGTGCTGCCCCCATACGTTCAGCGTCGGAAAAGAAATGCTGCGAGATATGCACCAGCAGCGGGGCGGTCCCCTCCTCGTCTTCGTCAGCCTCTTCAACCTGCTGGAGGAACTCG
>JAUMFR010000002.1:0-11038 GCA_032119755.1 Solirubrobacterales bacterium
TGTCGGGTGTGAGACTCACCGTGGCTTCTCTCGAAGCAGACCGGGTAGAGGTTTCGCTGATCCCCGAGACCCTCGAGCGGACGAATCTCGGACTCCTGGTCGAGGGGGATGTGATCAATCTGGAGTGTGACCTCGTGGCACGGCACGTGCGGCGACTGCTCGAGAGCGTGCAACCCTAGTCTCTGTCCGATGGAACCCACACGCGGAAAAGGCGAGGCTGAGACGCCGACCGGTCAGACGGGCAACCCGGCTTTCTCCACCATCGACGAGGCCCTAGAAGACCTCAGGATGGGGAAGATGGTCGTGGTCTGTGACGGCGAGGATCGCGAGAACGAAGGCGATCTGGTCATGGCGGCTCAGTTCGCCACACCCGAGGCGATCAACTTCATGGCTATGCACGGCCGTGGCTTGATCTGCCTGGCGCTGACTCCCGAGCGCTGCACCGAACTCGACCTTCCCCTGATGGCGGCCAAGAACGAATCCCCCCTCGAGACCGCCTTCACGGTCACGATCGAAGCCGTCGAAGGGGTCACCACCGGCATCTCGGCGCACGACAGGGCGAAGACGATCCAGGTAGCGATCGATCCCGGATCCAGGCCGTCGGATCTCCGTCAGCCCGGCCATGTGTTTCCGCTCAAAGCTCGCGGCGGCGGCGTGTTGGAGCGAACAGGGCATACGGAGGCGAGTGTCGATCTGGCGAGGCTTTCCGGCTTGATACCCGCCGGAGTGATCTGCGAGATCATGAACGAGGACGGGACCATGGCCAGGGTCCCGGACCTGATCCCCTACTGCGAGCGCCATGGACTGAAGCTGATCACGGTCGCGGATCTGATCGCCTATCGCCGCACCGAGGAGAAGCTCGTGGAGAGGATCGTCTCCACCGCACTGCCCACAACCTTCGGCGACTTCACGGCAGTCGGATATCGGTCTTTGGTGGACGACAAACATCACGTCGCATTGGTCAAGGGAGAGGTGGACGGTCTGGATGACGTGCTGGTGCGGGTCCATTCCGAGTGCCTGACCGGCGATGTCTTCCACTCGATGCGTTGCGATTGCGGTGAGCAACTCGAATCGGCGCTCGCGATGATCGAAGATGAGGGCCGAGGCGTGTTGCTCTACCTGTCCCAGGAGGGCCGGGGGATCGGATTGCTGAACAAACTCCGCGCTTACAAGCTCCAGGAAGAGGGTCTGGATACGGTCGAGGCCAATCTCGAGTTGGGTTTGCCAGCCGACCTGCGGGATTACGGAATCGGTGCGCAGATCCTCGGGGACCTCGGTCTCAGCAGCATCCGCATCCTCACCAACAACCCGAAGAAGATCATCGGCCTCGAGGGATACGGACTCTCGGTGTCGGGTCAGGTCCCGATCGAGGCGCCGCCGAATCGCCACAACGAGTCGTATCTAAGTACCAAGCGTGACCGGATGGGCCACCTCCTGCACCATCAGGGGCTGGCGCTCGACGAGGAGCTGATCCACGAGGAGCAACTGCGCGACGCGGAAGGCAGCGAGGGCGATGACCGTCGATGAGAAGCGGTTCGCGATCTGCGTCTCCACTTTCTATCGCGACCTGGCCGACCGCCTGATTGCGGGCGCATCGGCCGAATTCGAAGAGGCCGGTGTGTCCACCGACAGAGTTTCGGTGTTCGAGGTCCCTGGAGCGTTCGAACTCGCGCCGGCAGCCCGGACCTGTGCGGCCTCGGGCGGATTTGCCGGGGTCGCATGCCTCGGAGCCGTGATTCGCGGGGAAACCAGCCACTACGACCATGTCTGTTCCGAGGCTGCGTCGGGAATCATGCGGGTCCAACTCGACACCGGCGTTCCCTGTGCCTTCGGTGTAGTCACCTGCGAGACGATGCAGCAGGCGCTAGAGAGAACCGGGGACGGAAAGCGAGACCAGGGCAGAGATGCCGCCAGGGCTGTGTTGGCGCTTGTCGAATTGCAGGAGGAGATGGCCTGAGGGGCGGACGCTGCGTCTGACCACTACCATCACGAACTCATGGCCAAGGTATGTCACAGCTGCGGAAAGAAACCGTCCTTCGGGAACTCGCGGAGCCACTCGATGGTCGCGACGCGCAGGCGTTTCAATCCGAACCTCCAGAAGGTCCGCATCGCGGAAGATGGCAGGCAGAGGCGGGTCTACGTATGCACCCGTTGTCTCAAGGCGAACAAGGTAAGCAAGTCCGTCTGACCTCGCCGTTCCCGGTCCACCGGATCGCGATGAGGATGACGAATGACTGATCCCTCCATCGAGCGGTTCAGGAGGATCGTCGAGTCGGCCTACCTCGAACTCGATTCCCGACGAACCGAGGTCAACGATCTCAATGTCTTCCCTGTCGCCGATGGTGACACCGGAGACAACATGGTTCTCACTTTGAAGGCTGTGCTCGATGAGTTGGACGGACTCGAGAGCCAGGAGGGTCCGGATGTGGCCCGCTCGGAGATCGTCGAGGCGATCGCCCGGGCAGCCTTGATGGGTGCAAGGGGTAACTCTGGAGTGATCCTCTCGCAGATCATCCGTGGGGCCGCGGAGGAACTTGCGTCACGCCCAGGAGAGCTCGTCGACCCCGTCCTGATCGCGGCGTCGATGGCGAGCGCCGCCGACGCTGCGTACGAATCAGTGCGGGATCCGGCGGAGGGGACGATGCTCACGGTGTTTCGTGAGATGGCGAGTTCGGCGGCCAAGCGGCTCGCCCACATGGAGAAGGCGCGCCTCGACGGCGAGGTGACTGCGGAGACGCAGGACGAGATCCTCGCCGAGTTGCTCGACGGCGTAGTCAAGGACGGCGAGCAGGCGGTAGCTCGAACGCCGGAGCAACTCGACGTACTGAAGGAAGCGGGGGTGGTGGATGCCGGTGCCCACGGCCTGGTGGTGATGATCGCGGGTCTGGTCGCAGGCCTGAGAGGGTCTGCCGATGCGGCCCCCGAGGTCGCCAGACAGGCCCCACCGTCGGTAGGTCGCTCGCATCACGAGGACAGCAGATTCCGCTACTGCACGAACTTCATCGTCACCGGACGAGGTCTCGAGGCGCGTTCCTTCGTTCCCACGCTCGAGACCATCGGCGACTCGGTTCTGGTGGTGGGTGACGAGAGCACGCTGAAGGTCCACGTCCACTGCGATGAGCCTGAGCAGGCTATGGATGTTTTCTCCGCGGTGGGCGAGGTTTCGCAGCTGGACGTGGCGGACATGCGCGAGCAGGTCGCTGCGCGGGCGGCGAGGCTCGCTTCCGGTCGCTCGGCCGTCGTGGCGGTAGCCGCAGGCGATGGGGTGCGGGATCTCTACGAGAACCTCGGAGCAATGGTCGTCGACGGCGGCCCCACCTTCAATCCGTCTATCGCCGATCTGCTCGCCGGAATCCGGGAGGTGCCGGCCGAGGAAGTAGTCCTGCTCCCGAACAATCCGAACGTGGTGATGGCAGCTCAGCGCGCAGCGGAGTTGAGCGATAAGACCACGGTCGTGGTTCACTGCCTCGCGCCCCAAGCAGGGCTGGCGGCAATCGTCGAGGTCGACCATGACAAGGGGGCGGAGGAAAACGCCGAAAAGGTGTCCGCTGCCCTCGCCGAGATGAGCATCGGTTCGGTCGCGCGTGCCGCGAAGGACGACACCAAGGGGAGATTCTTCACCGGGGATGCCGTCGGCTTTGTCGGAGACGAGATCGTTGCCTGGGGGGGAGCAGGATCGACCCTTGCGAAGACGATGGAGGTCCTCTCGGCCGAGGCCGAGATACTCACCGTCATCTCCGGAGAGGGCGCCCCACTCGGAGTGGACGAAGCGGCCGAGCATGCGCCCGAGGGTCTCGAGGTCGAAATCCACGAGGGAGGGCAGCCGGCGTGGTGGTGGCTTCTCGTTGCCGAGTGACCTCGTAGCCCCCGGCATCATCTGTCGGGCATAGCCTTAGCCGAGATGGAAGCTGCCCGTTCCACAACGCGAGCATCTGGTCCGAACTGGAGGCCAACGGTCATCGGGACGGGTGAGGAGATCGATGATCGCCAGGTCCTGCGGTCCGCTCCTGTGGTCTGGCCCGCGCAAGGAATTCTGGACCGACCGTTGACGACCCTCAGAGGAGTGGGACCGAAACTCGCTTCTGCGTCCTCAGAGGATCTCGGCGTCAGATCCCTCCGCGACATGCTCTTGCATCTTCCACGCCTGCACAGGAATCTCGTCGAAGTCACCCCCCTGAGAGAGGTGAGGGCAGGGGAGGAGGCAACCGTGGCTGTGGAGGTTCGCTCCACAAAGGTCAGGCCGACCCGTAAGCGGCGCCTCACGATCCTCGAGGCGGAGGTCGTGGATGCAGAGGGTGCGGCGGGGAAGATCGTCTGGTTCAATCGTCCCTGGCTTTCCGACAAGCTCGAGCCGGGGACGAGATTGCTGGCCCGCGGGAAGATCGGCAAGAACGGCTTCGCAGTGGCCGAACACGAATTCATCGGAGCCGGCGAGCTGCCAGGGAGGGCGCCTGGGCAAACCGACCGCGAGGTTGCAGCGAACCGATCCGCGGGGGAGCACTGGATTCGTCCCGGCCTTCCCGGCGGAGCACCTCCGAGCGGAATCCATACGACCGGCCTCGTTCCCGTCTACCCGGCATCCGAGCGGGTTCGCCCGCCGAGATTGCGAGAGTGGGCGTGGCAGGTTGCAGGCCTCGCAAACGCACTCGCCGAGCCCATCCCGGGGCGTGAACGGGCCTCCCGCGGGTTGCCGTCCTCTGCCGACTCGATCGTCGGTGCTCACCTCCCGCCCGATGCCGAGAGGCTCGAGCAGGCGCGTCAGGCTCTCGCATTCGAAGAACTCTCGCTCTATCAGGCGACGCTCGCGGTGCGACGGCGCCGTAGACGCAACAGTGTCCGGGCTGTAGCTCTCGCGCCACCGGACGGCCGGATGGTCGATTGGAGCGATTCGCTGCCGTTCGAGCTCACCGCCGACCAGCGCAGGGCCGTGGATGAAATCGATCGGGACCTCACAAGCGATGTCCCGATGCAGCGCCTCCTGATGGGAGAGGTGGGATCCGGCAAAACGGTCGTTGCCCTCTACGCGATGCTCCGGGCGGTCTACGACGGGGGTCAAGCGGCACTGATGGCACCGACCGAGACCCTCGCCGAGCAGCACCACCGGACACTCGAGGGGCTGGCAGGATCAGACGGGCCTCGGGTGGTCCTGCTCACCGGTTCCGTTCCCGACTCGGAGAGGGAGGGGCCCCTGAATGCTCTGGCGAACGGGGACCCCCTGCTGGTGGTGGGCACCCACGCGCTGATCGAATCCTCGGTCGAGTTCTCTCGACTGAGGATCGCGGTGATCGATGAGCAGCATCGCTTCGGCGTTCGTCAGAGGGCAGAGCTCGATCGCAAGGGGGAGGGAGGTTCGGCGCCTCACTCTCTCCACATGACCGCCACCCCCATACCGAGGACCCTCTCCCTGACCGCGTACGGGGATCTGGACACCACATCGCTTCGCGAACTGCCCTCGGGCAGGAAGCCGGTTCAGACCCGGATCGTTGAGGACGGCGGCAGATCCGATGCCTATGAGTTCATCCGAGATCGTCTTCGCGAGGGCCGTCAGGCCTTCGTCGTCTGTCCGTTAGTGAGCGAGTCCGTGATGGTCGAGGCCAAGGCCGCCGAGCAGGAGGCGAGTCGGCTGGCTGCCGGCGAGTTCCGGGACTTCTCCCTCGCAGTGCTCCATGGACAGCAGTCCGCCGAAGAGAAGCAGCGGACGATGCTCGCCTTCGCCGGAGGTGAAATCGACGTGCTGGTCGCAACCAGCGTCATCGAGGTCGGCATCGACGTGCCGAACGCGACCGTGATGGTGATCGAAGGGGCTGAGCGGTTCGGTCTCTCCCAGCTGCATCAGCTGAGAGGGAGGGTCGGGCGCGGTGAACACGCCTCTCACTGTCTCCTGTTCGCCGATGCCCGCTCGGAGGCGGCCAAGACCCGACTGGAGGCGATCGAGACTGAGCGGGATGGATTTCGTCTGGCGGAGGTCGACCTGACCATCAGAGGGGAGGGTGAGCTCCTCGGCACACGGCAACACGGCCTGCCGCGCTTCCTCGCCGCTTCCCTTCCCGACGATCTGTCGCTTCTGCTCGAGGCGCGCGAGATGATCGAGCGGCTGCTGGATACGGGGTCGGTCGAGGCCGAGATCCTGATAGATGCCGCACGGATGCGATTCGGCGACGAGCGTACGCAGCGGCTGGCTGCCTGAGCCAGACGTGACGTCCGATCTCCGCATATCGGCAGGGGAGTTGAAGGGCCGGAAGCTCGCCGCTGGCATTGGACGGCCGACGACAGGCCGAGTGCGAGAAGCGATCTTCTCTGCGTTGGGGCAGGATCTCGGCGGCCAGGGGATCGACCGCGTACTCGACCTGTACTGCGGAAGTGGCGCGATGGGCCTCGAGGCCCTTTCGCGGGGAGCACGCAGCCTAGTGTTGGTGGATCGGGATACCGGCCCCGCAAGTGCGAACGTGGAGGCGCTCGGCGTCGGTGTCAGAGCGGAGGTTCGCACTGGCTCGGTGAGCGAGGCGCTCGGGGAGTTGCCCACGCATGAATTCGACCTGATCTTCTGCGATCCCCCGTATAGACTCGCCGCAACCGAGATGGAAGCCATCGAACCCAAGCTCTCCGCTGCTCTGGCGCCGTCGGGCCGCCTCGTTGTGGAGGGTCCCGCAGGCGAGGGTCCCTACCTCGATCTGCCTTTGCTGTTCGATCGAACCTACGGCAGGACCAGGGTCACCATCCATGGGGTCTCGGGCTGATGTCCGTAAGCGGAAAGATTGCGATCTGCCCTGGCAGCTACGACCCGGTGACCAACGGGCACCTCGACATCATCTCGCGAGCCTCGGGTGTGTTCGACCGTGTGATCGTGGGGGTGGTCAATCAGCCCGTCCGAAAGCAGAAGACCCTCTACACCTCTGAGGAACGCAAGGCATTCATCGAGCAGGCCGCCGCTGATCACGGTCTCGGCAACATCAGCGTCGAGATCTTCTCGAATCTGCTCGTGGAGTTCGCACGGGAGCAAGGGGCAGGGGTGGTTATCAAGGGCCTCAGGGCGATCTCTGACTTCGAATACGAGTTCGAGATGAACCAGCTCAACCGCATGCTGGCCCCGGACATCGAGAGCATGTACATCTTCGCGTCGGCTCGGTATAGCTTCCTCTCTTCGACCGGGGTGAAGGAGATGGCTACCTTCGGAGGGGACGTTTCAGAACTCGTTCCGCCCGCCGTCGCCTCCTCGTTGACGGAGCGCATCAGCAGGGATTCCGAGGACTGATCGGCTCGCGCCTGGGCTGGTAGCAAGCTTGCGTTGGGAGAGTTCTCCCAACACGGTCTGCGCGATTCCCTAGTCTTTACTCACGCAATGGACGTTCTGGTTCTAATCGACAAGATCGACGATCTGGTGCACAACGCCCGACCGGTTCCTCTGACCGATCAGGTACGCGTGGATCGCGAGGAGATCTACGACCTGCTCGATCAGATGCGGGCAACCGTGCCTGAGGAGATCAAGCAGGCTCGGTGGATCGTCAAGGAGCGTCAGGAGATGCTCGCCGAGGCCAAGCGTGAGGCCGAGAGGATCGTCAAGGAGGCCCGCGACCAGCAGGCACGCCTCGTGGCCAACGAGGAGATCGCCCGTCAGGCAGAGCGTGCCGCAGAGGAGATCGTCGAGGAGGCACGCGAACGTGAGCGTGAGATCCGCCTCGGCGCCGAGGACTTCGCCGATGACATCCTCTCGACCCTCGAGGTCAACCTCCAGAAGTTCCTCCAGGCAGTTCAGCGCGGGCGCGACCGTCTCTCCGGTCGCGAGGACGAGCCCGCCGAGATGCGCTGAGCGCCCCGATCCGCATCGATTCGGTCGGCCCGATCGACCTTGCATCTCTTGCTCTTTCCCCGGGCCAAGCGGCGAAGCTCGACGCAACGCTGGCTCTCGCTCCCCTGGATTTCGGTGGCAACACCTACTCGGCCGATCCGGATCCGCCCCGGTGCACGCTCGACATCTCGCGGACCGTCAACGGTTACGCCCTCAGGCTTCGATTCCAGGCTTCCTACGAAGGGCCTTGCGTACGCTGCCTCGGGAGCGCGCGCACGGATCTGGATCTCGATGTTCGCGAGGTGGATCAGGAGGCTGGTGCGGACTCGGAGGTCGACCTCGACTGCCCCTATCTCGACTCGGATCTTCTCGATGTGAGCCGTTGGGCGAGCGACTCGGCAGCGCTTGCCTTTCCGGCACAACCGCTGTGTGAGGAGGGCTGCGGTGGCATCTGTCCCACTTGCGGGGAGCGTGTGGCACCCGACGGCGGGCCTCATTCACATTCGACCCAGGGCGACCCGCGAATGTCCGCCCTCGGCGACATCGAGTTCGATTGACCAACCTCGCCCGCCTCTGAGCGCCCACCCGGCTACCATCACCAGCGATGGCCGTACCGAAGAAGAGACAGTCGAGCGCCAGACGAGACAAGCGTCGCGCCCAGCACAAGGCTTCCCGACCGAGGCTCAACGAGTGCCCGCGGTGCCACAGTCCCCGCCTGCCGCATCGTGTCTGCCCGACCTGCGGTACCTACGCCGGGCGCGAAGTGGTCAGCTTCAAGCCGAAGGCTGAGGCCGAGGCCGAAGGCGGCGAGGAGCAGGGTTAGTTGTCACGCGCGTCCGACGGCCTTCAGCCGGTCGCGCTCGATGGTCATGGTGCCGATGGCGGCCCCGAGGTCGTCTACGAAGGCGCGTCCATCGCAGCCTCTGCCGGCATCCCCATTCGTGTCTTCGGGCCGCCGAGCTCCAAGATGCCGCCCGGAGTCGAGATCGTGCCCTGCGACGAGTGGATCCCGAACGCAGCCGATCCGGTCGCTGCCGTAAGGAGCGCACCGGGTGCATCGGTGGTTCAGGCCGCAGACGACGTCGCAGGAGGTGCGGCCTGTGCGCTGGTGAGCGCCGGATCGACTGGAGCGACACTCGCCGCAGCCACCTTCTCGCTCCGTCGACTGCGTGGGGTCTCTCGCCCGGGACTCGCTGCCCAGGTACCGATGCCCGGCGAGCGGAACCGACGGTTTCTGATGCTCGATGTGGGGGCCAGTTCCGAAGCACGTTCCAAGCACTTGGTCCAGTTCGCCTACCTCGGCTCGGCCTTCTCGAGGGCTGCACTCGGCGTACCTGAGCCTCGAGTGGCGCTGCTCACGATCGGCGAGGAGGAAGGCAAGGGGAACAGCGCAGTGGTGGAGGCGTTCGACTCACTCAGCAAGACCGAGGCGATCAACTTCGTCGGAAACGCAGAGGGACGAGATCTCTTCCGTGACCGAGCCGACGTGATCGTCTGCGACGGCTTCACCGGGAATGTCGCGCTCAAGGTCATGGAGGGAACCGCTCGAGCGGTTGCTGACGGCGTTCGCGACGCTGCGCGCGCCAACCCGGTTGCGTCCCTTGGTGGAATGCTCCTGCGGCCTTCGATGGCAGGACTCAAGCGCACTCTCGATCCGAACGCAACCGGCGGGGCGATCCTTCTCGGCCTGCGCGCGGTGGCTGTCGTGGCTCACGGCAGCTCCAGTCCCGAGGGGATAGCCAACGCGATCGAGCTCGCATGGCACGCGGCCCAGGAGGGTGCCACCGAGCAGACCGCGGCGTTGCTGGCGACCGAGGTAAGAGGGCGTGCGCCGCGGATCGAGCCGCCTCCACCCCCCCCGGAGCCTGTGGCTGGCGATGGCGAGGAGAGCGGCGATACGGAGGGCGATCACTCGGCTGGAAGCGAGGATTCGGGGGCTCCCTCCCCGAAGGACCCACCTGCGTCGTCGGCTGGCGGTGATTCGGAAGTCGATCGGTCGAGCACCCGGGATCGAGTGGAATCCGAGACAGAGGCGACCAGCACCCCGGCGCCGGGAGAGACGCGATAATGCAGGCCGGAATGGATCGAGACCAAGTCATGGGGGTCGTCAAGGGACATCTGGCGGCCGAGCTCGAGGTCGATATCGATCGGATCGACTCGGGCACGCGCTTCAAGGAAGACCTCGATGCCGATTCGCTCGACCTCTACGAACTGGTGATGGAGATGGAGGATCGCTACGGAGTGAAAGTGAGCGAAGAAGAAGCCGCGGAACTCGTAAGCGTGGGGGATGTAGTCGAGTTCGTCTGCTCCCGCGCCGCAAGCGGTTGAGCAGCTCTCTGCTCGATCTATTCAACGGCCTTCCCGAGGAGGTGCGTTCCCGCGCCCTCAGCCACTCCTCGTGGGTCAGCAACCGCTCGGACTCGTACGGTCGGCTCGCCTTCCTCGGCGACAGCGTTCTCGGTCTGGCGGTTGCCAGAGAGTTCTTCGACCGGCATCCCGACACCGACATCGGCGACCTGACCAAGATGCGCAATCAGGCGGTCAGCGGAAGGGCTTGTGCCGAGGTCGCGGTCGAGCTCGGACTCGACCGGATGATGGCCTCCGAGGAACCGCAGGAAGGCTCGGGCATCGAAGCCGAGAAGCTCCTCCAGTCCGAACGTGCCCTCGCCTCGGTTTGCGAGGCGGTCATCGGAGCGTGTCTGATCGAGCGTGGATTCGAGGTCACCGCCAAGGCGACGGTAGAGGCGTTCTCAGTGCAGATCGCGAGTGCCATCGACCAGAGGATCGACTCCAAGACCGACCTTCAGGAACTGCTCGCTCGAAGCGGTCGCAAGGTGGTCTACGTGCTCATCGAAGAGACTGGTCCGGCACACGATCCGCGCTTCGGCGTGGAAGCGACTGTCGATGGAGAGACGCTCGGTGTCGGAGAGGGTGGCAGCAAGAAGGAGGCTGAGCAGGCTGCTGCTGAGAGGGCCCTGAAGGCGCTCCAGGCCTGATCGCGCACTAAGTTCGTCCGGTCCTGCGTGAAGGCTTGGGCGCGAATGCATCTGCGCGAGATCAATATGAAGGGCTTCAAGTCCTTCCCTGATCGCACTCGCCTGGCCTTTGGCCCCGGCGTGAGCGTGATCGTCGGTCCGAACGGATGCGGTAAATCGAACATCACCGACGCGATCCTCTGGGCGCTCGGAGAGCAGAGTCCCGGCGCGATCCGCGGCCAGTCCATGCAGGACGTGATCTTCGCCGGCGGTAAGG
>JAUMFR010000002.1:11048-17046 GCA_032119755.1 Solirubrobacterales bacterium
GACAACGCCGACGGGCAGGGCGGGAGTGAGTTCTCCGAGATCTCGATCACTCGCCACATAAGCCGTGACGGGGATGCCGGCTATCGGCTCAACGGAGCACGCTGTCGCCTGGCGGACGTAATCGAAGCTCTGGCCGATACGGGCCTGGGGCGGGAGATGCACTCGGTGATCAGCCAGGGGCGCGTCGAGGCACTGGTGTCTTCCAAGCCACGAGACCGTCGGCTCCTGATCGAGGAGGCAGCAGGTCTCGGCAAACACCGCAAGCGGCGCCACCGTGCACAGCTGAAGCTCGATCGCACCCGCGAGAACCTCGACCGTGCTCTGGATGTGGAGCGCGAAGCCAGGTCGAGGATCCGGCCACTCAAGGCCCAAGCCGAGGCTGCTGAGAGACAGGCCAAGATGGCCCGACAAGCCGACGAACTGAATTCCCAGATCCTTCGTTCCGACCTCGGGCAGCAGAAGCGGGAATCGGCTCGGGCCGACCAGCAACTCGCGGAGGCGAGGATGACCCTGGAAGCGCTTGAGACTCGGCTCGAGAGTGTCCGCAAACGCCGGTCGGTCGCGGAGGAGAGGATCGCAGTAGGCGAGGAGGGTCGGCGAGAGTTGGCAGAGCGGCTGGCGGAATCCAGGGCGGCTCTCGAGCGGGTCAACGCCAGAGCCGAGTCGGTCGGGCGTGCCGAGCGTGAACTCCGCTCTGCACTCGCCGAGCGGCAACTCCGGCTGGAGGGTCTCGGCGAGCAGTCAGAGCCCGATCACGGTACGGCAGAGCGGATTGCTGAACTCCAAGCGAGGTTGGCGGAGATCACCGGCGTTCCGGCTCCATCGGCAGAGGGCGCCGTCGTGGATTCCGCCGATCCGGTCGCGGCGGCGGCTCGTGCCCGCGACGAGGCCGCCGCGGAGCTGCCGAAGCTGAGAGAGGCTGTCGAGGATGCAACCAGTGCAGTCGGTCGGGCGACTAGGGCACGTGATATGGCTCGGGCCGAGGCTGAGAAGACCGCATCTCGGGTCGCCGCGCTGAAGGGTGAGTTGATGGCGGTAGAGGCCCGGCTCGCCCGTGCCTCACAGGAGGTCTCCGGGGAGGCGCTAGCCGGTTCGATCGAAGCTGCCTCTGGGCTCGAATTGGCCGTATCGGCCGCACTCGGAGAGCGGCTCCGCGCCGCCCTCGTTGGCGATCGAAGCGAAGGCTCCCGTCGGCTCTCTGAACTCGAGGGTGCAGGCAGGGCGCTGGTACGCAGCGGAGACCAACAGCGGTCTCCGGCCGGCGCACCTCCGTGCGAGGGTGCCCGACCCATGCTCGATCTGATCGAGGCATCCGAGTCCGCTCGTGGTCCCCTGGAGCGTCTGCTGATGGACGTCTGGCTGGTGGCTGATCTCGAGGACGTACCCGACTCCTTCACCGGCGTCGCCGTCACCTCTGACGGCGAAAGGTGGGACGGCACGCTGCGAGAACTGAGTCGTGTTCCCCGTGAAGGAACCGATCCCTCTCTCGCCGCAAGATCTGCCAGAGAGGAACTCCTCGGACGCGTTGCGGAGAGAGAAAAGACCGCGGAGCGAGCCAGCGGAGATCTGGAGAAGGCCACTGAAGCTCTGGGTGAGGCCGATACAGCACGCGAGACCACAGAGATCGCCCTCCGTGAGGCGATCCGTCGGCACGACGAGGCGGTCGAAGCTGCGGATCGTGAAGAGTGGCTCGCCGCGCAACGTGCGGGCCGCGGCGACGAGCGCCTTGCAATCGAGAAGGCGCAGATCGAGGCCGAACTCGCGGCAGAGCAGCGTTACGTGGAGCGCGATGCGGCCGCAACGGCCAGCCGTGAGGCGGAACGCCGCCGGCTCGAGCGGAGGGTGGCTCTCGAGCAGGAGACGCTGCCAGGGCTGGTGCGTCTGCGCACCGCGCTGGAGGAACTCGCGCGGAGACTCGAGATCCATGCCGACGCCCTAGCCAAACCCGGGGAGGACGAGAGCGGTGACGTCGCTACGGAATTGCGCGAGTGTTCGAAGATCGAGTACGAACTAGGCGGAGAGATGAGAGGCGCGTCAGAGCAGGCGACCAAGGCCGAGGTAGAGGCGACTCGCCTCCGGGACCAACTCAGTCGAACTGCATCCGAGCTCGCTGAGGTCTCCACCCGATTGGGAGAGGATCTCTCCGAGACCGATCAGCCTCTCTCTGCCGAAGAGCGGACCGAACTGGAGGCAAAGCTCAGCCGCCTCGCGCGCAGGAGGGAGAGCCTCGGCCCGGTCAACCCGCTGGCCAAGCGCGAGTACGAGGAGGCACGGGAGAGAGTGGCGGAACTCCAGGAGCAACGAGAGGACATGGAGAAGGCACTCGGAGAACTCAAGTCGCTGATCAAACGGACCGACCGTGAGATCTCCGAACTTTTCGAGCGGACCTTCGAGGCAACCTCCCGCAACTTCGAGGAGATGATCTCCGAACTGTTCCCGGGCGGCAAGGGTCGCCTGCGCCGGATCGAGTCCGATCAGTCGTCCAAGCCGTCTGCAAGCGAGGCGTCGGCAGGCGAGCCCGATCCAGAGCCAGAGGATGGGCTCAGTGAGAATTCCGATGAGGAGTCGGCTCGGGTCGACGACGGCGGTGTGGAGATCGAGGTCACCCCGGCGGGCAAGTCGATGAGGAGGCTCTCACTGCTCTCAGGCGGCGAAAAGTCGATGGTCGCACTGGCTTTCGTATTCGCCGTGATGATCGCTCGCCCTTGCCCCTTCTACGTGCTCGACGAGGTTGAGGCGGCGCTCGACGATCTCAATCTCGACCGGTTCCTGCGGGTGGTCAAGCGCTTCGCGGATCGTTCGCAGTTCCTGATCGTCACTCATCAGAAGCGCACGATGGATGCGGCCGATGCTCTCTACGGCGTGAGCATGGCGGAGGATGGGGTCACCAAGGTCGTCTCGTACCGCCCGTCGCAGGGTGACACCGGCGACCGGGAGCCAGAGCACGATGAGGCCGTAGCGCCCTCCGATGCCTGGGGTGGTCCTCCGGACGGAGCAGAAGCAGCCTGAGCCCGTCTGCGCCTCTAGCCTGCACCGGGTGAAGCAGATGGACTCTGAATGGTCACGGGCGCTCGATCTCGGCGCTGATCTCGAGTCGGAGGTCGAGACCGCCGAGCAGAAACAGGGCGCCTTCGCGAGGCTCAGAGAGGGGCTCGGACGGACCCGGCAGGCGCTCTCTGCCGAGTTGGGAGCGAGCTTCGGAGGAGCCATCGACTCCGCCACCTGGGAATCCCTCGAGGAGCTCTTGGTGCTCGCCGATGTCGGTGTACCGACCACGGTGAGGGTCATCGAGCAGCTCGAACACGAAACCGAGGCCGGCAGCATCACCGATGGGGAGGGCCTGAGGCAGCGCCTGATCGAGGTTCTCGCCGAGGTCGCGCAGCCGGATGGGTCTACGTCGCGTCTGGACCTCAGCGCGCATCCGTCGGTCGTGATGGTGGTCGGCGTGAACGGCACGGGCAAGACCACCTCGATAGGGAAGCTCGCGCACGTACTCTCCCGCGAGGCAGGCCTCGAGGTAGTCCTGGCTGCGGCTGACACCTACAGGGCTGCGGCGGTGGAGCAACTGACCGAGTGGGCCGAGCGCGCAGGGTGCGACATCGTCAAGGGGGCGGACGGAGGAGACCCGGGAGCGGTCGTATTCGATGGGGTCGCTGCGACCGAGGCGCGGGATGCCGATGTGTTGATCTGCGACACAGCGGGGCGACTACACACGGACAGCGATCTGATGTCGGAACTGACGAAGGTCCGCAGGGTCATCGCGGACCGCGTCGTCGGGGCCCCGCAAGAGACTCTGGTCGTGATCGATGCCACGACGGGACAGAACGGCGTACGCCAGGCGAAGGAGTTCGCCGATGCGGTGGAGGTCACAGGTGTGGTGCTGACCAAGCTCGACGGCAGCAGCAAGGGGGGCGTTGCGCTGGCGGTGGCGGCAGAGCTCGGGATACCGGTGAAGCTGGTCGGAATCGGAGAGTCCCTGGAGGATCTCCGGCCGTTCGACCCCCTCGAGTTCAGTCGCGCGCTCGTCGGCGAGTAGGACCCCTGAGCAGGGTCCGGTCGGCCTCTAACCTTCGGACGATGTTCGACCAGCTATCCGAGCGGCTCCAGGGAGTCATGGATGGAGTCCGTGACCGTGGAACCCTGAGTGACGAGGATGTGGCAGCGGCTCTTCGGGAGGTACGGCTTGCGTTGCTCGAGGCCGATGTCAACTTCAAGGTGGTGAAGTCCTTCACCGAGTCGCTTGGAGCACGGCTCGAGGGCGCCGAGATCTCAGACGCGCTCAACCCCGGCCAGCAGGTTGTCAAAGCGGTCAATGACGAGCTCTGTGAGCTGATGGGTGGTGGTGGGGGCCGCGACCTCGTCTTCGCGCCTTCGGGAACGACGGTGATTCTGATCGCAGGTCTCCAGGGCTCGGGTAAGACGACCGCCTGCGGCAAACTCGCGGTGCTGCTCGCCGCTCAGAGCAAGCGAGTGGGTATCGCGGCCTGCGATCTTCAGAGACCGGCCGCGGTCGAGCAGCTGAAGAAGGTCGGTCAGCAGGCGGGCGCGACCGTCTTCTCACTGGAAGGGGAACAGGATCCGGTCGCCGTCGCGGCTTGGGCTGTCGAGAGCGCCAAAGAAGAGGGATTGGACGTGCTCATAGTCGACACGGCGGGGCGCACGGTGGTCGATCAGGGTCTGATGGACGAGCTGGCGAGCGTACGCAAGGTCGTTTCGCCGCACGACGTCGTCCTCGTTCTCGATGCAATGACCGGTCAGGAGGCGGTCGGGGTAGCCGAAGCCTTCGCCGAGACCGCTGGTTTCGATGGGATCCTGTTGACCAAGCTCGACGGTGACGCCCGTGGCGGCGCGGCTCTCTCCGTCAAAGCGGTTACCGGCAAGCCGATCCTGTTCGGATCCACCGGAGAGAAGCTCGATGCGTTGGAGAAGTTCCACCCCGATCGGATGGCGGGGCGGATCCTCGGTATGGGCGATGTGATGTCCCTGATCGAGAAAACCGAGGAGAAGTTCGATGCCGATCGGGCGAAGGAGCTCGAAGAGAAGATGCGGAGCGAGCAGTTCACGCTCGACGACTTCCTGGATCAGATGAAGCAGGTCCGCAGCATGGGTCCAATCGGCAACTTGATGAAGATGATCCCGGGGATGGGCAAGGCCACTGCGGGCATGGGTGATGTAGACGAGCGCGAGCTGGATCGTGTCGAGGCGATAGTGCTCTCCATGACCCCCTGGGAGCGGGCAAACCCCGAACGAATTGATGGTTCGAGGCGCAAGCGAATCGCCGCAGGGTCCGGAACCTCCGTTCAGGCGGTGAACCGTCTGCTGAAGCAGTTTGCTCAGATGAGGAAGCTGATGAAGCAGATGGCCAGTGGGAAGCTCTCGCTACCCGGAGGGTCGATGCCGGGAGGGTTGATGGGCTGAGCACTCGGTTGCGCTACACGGCGCCCGAGACCGCTAACCTGCGCTTCGATGTCAGTGAGAATACGTCTGAGACGAGTGGGCTCGAAGAAGAACCCGATCTGGAGGGTCGTGGTCGCAGATCAGCGATCCCCCCGCGACGGGAGGACGATCGAGACCATCGGTCAGTACAACCCGCAGATGGATCCATCTCTGGTCGCTATCGACGAAGAGCGGGCCAAGCACTGGTTGGAGCGCGGTGCCCAGCCTACGCCCACGGTCGCCGGGCTGCTCCGGATTCAGGGCATCGAAGCTTCGGGTAGCTAGGTCCAACTTGGCCGAGGTCACTCCAGCCGCCTTGCTCGATCTGCTCGCGCGTTCGCTCGTCGACGAGCCGGATCAGGTTCAGGTGACCGAGGTTCCCGAAGGCGAGGGTGAACTGGTGCTGGAGCTCGAAGTGGCCGAGGACGATCTCGGTCGCGTAATCGGTCGGGGAGGCCGCGTAGCCAACGCATTGCGCTCTGTGGTTCGCGCATCTGCCACCCAGAGCGATCAGCGGATCCTCGTCGACATCCTCGACTGATCCAGGGCTGGTCGGAGGGCC
>JAUMFR010000003.1:0-7468 GCA_032119755.1 Solirubrobacterales bacterium
AGCAGAACGCCCGATAGAGCCTGGAGTGCACTGCGGGTCGAAGTCGCCCTCGCGGTGACGGAAAGAGCATCGACTAGTTCGTGTTTGGTGGTCTTGAGTTTCATTTCTGGTCCCTATTCAGATTTTTCATGTTCAGTTGTAATAGGGATGTGGATGACGTGCGGAATTGTGGAGAAGGTGGATTGTTTCACTCTGTTCGGTCACGGTCTATCTGGTTCTGAGCTCTGCTCGACAGCTTTCCACCAGGGTTGCCAATTCGTCGTCCGTCTCGACTCTGGACGCGATTCGATTGATCCCGTGGATTACCGTGGAGTGATCCTTCCGGCCGAAGGCTGAGGCAATAGCCGGCAAGGACATCGAGGTGAACTCACGGGCGAGTGTCATGGCAACTTGGCGCGCGCTGGAGACTCGCTCCGACCTGTTGGTGGAATCGAGGTCTTCGAGGGACACAGAAAATAGTTCGGACACGAGCGATTTGATCTGACAGATCGTGACCACGGACTGCTCCTCGAACCCTTGCTCGCCTCCGGTAGATCCGAGAACTGTCCCCACCAACTCCGGTGTCAGTTCACCTCCTCCCAGCGAAGCTCTGGCCAAAACACGGGTCAGGGCACCTTCGACTGCGCGAATACTCGCCAACGAGTAGTCGGCGAGGACCTCGGTCGTTTCCTCAGAGATTTCGATTTCCTCGGCGACAGCGAATGTCTGGAGGAACGCTCTTCTGGTCGCCAGGTCGGGTTGATCTATATCCACCACCAGACCCCACTCGAATCTTTCCCGCAAACGATCGGCCAGTGTGGATAATTCGCTGGGCATCCGGTCCGCGGAGAGGACTATTTGTGAGCCGACGAGATGGAGAGCGTTGAAGGTGTGGAAGAACTCGTCGGCTGTGCGCGCCTTCCCCTCGAGGAACTGGACATCGTCTATCAGCAGGACGTCCACTCGGCGGTACCGGTTCTTGAACTCTTCGATGCCACGGGTCTGTACCGCCTGGATGAACTCCGCGGTGAAACTCTCAGCTGTAGTCGAATGGATCTTCAGCTCGGGACTGTTGCGGTCGATGTAGTCCGCTATTGCGCCCAGTAGATGACTTTTTCCGAGACCGGGATTCCCGTGGAGGAAGAGCGGGTTGTAGGCCTCACCGGGTGCCTCCGCAACAGCGAGTGCAGCACCATGCGCGATCCTGTTGCCAGGGCCGATCACGAATCTCTCGAAGGTCTCCCTGTTCCGTTGTCGAGAGACTGTCGGGTCGTCGAACCCCGCCCCTCCAGCCGCCGGAGCTCTCTGCTCCTCTCGCTGAACTAGCCGTATCTCGCTCACACGACCCTCGAGTTGGCGGAGCGATCTGGCGAGCAGGTCTTCGTAGCGACGATCCACCCAGGCGATCACGTGATTCGGACCAGTGAGGTAGAGGACATCGTTGCTCACCCTGAGTGGTTCGAGCTGCGAGAACCAGAGGTCGAAAGTCGACCGACCGGCCATGGTCCGCAGATCCGCCTTCAGAATCGCCCATGCATCGTGAGGCTCGAGAGATGTGACCTCCTCCTCGATCTGCGGTCCCGTCCGGGATGTATTTCGAATCTCTGACCTCCTCGGTCCAACTCGACATTCGCGGGTAATCCCACTCCTTGCGCGGGCGCGGAATCATATTCATGTGCAGCGTCCGGTCTAGGGTCGAAACCCCACTTGGCCCGCACCGAGCGGGAAAAACCTTTCCCGGCCGATCTGAAGACCTGCCCTCTCGCCGCCGCCGACGATTACGCGCCTATACTGCGCATCCGCACGATCGGTGTGTCGTTCTGCCTGTCGACCAGCACCCAGTGGCGGTGATCGAATTCCATGAAGCGGACCTACCAACCCAAGAAACGCAAGCGCTCCAAGACACACGGCTTCCGCGTGCGAAGTTCTTCCCGTGGAGGAAGGGCGATACTCAAGCGGCGACGCAAGAAGGGTCGCCGCCGCCTCTCTGCCTGACCTTGGCTACGGGCAGGAACCAGTCTCGTCGTGGCCGACTTTCCCGCAGCGCGGACTTCGACCGCGTCTATCGCTCTGGTGAATCGAAGGGAAACCGCTATCTGGTGCTGCACGTGTTCCCCCGCAGCGCGGACGCAGAGGGACCACCGAGGTTGGGTATATCCGTCGGCAAGAAGGTGGGCAACGCTGTGCGCCGCAATCGGGTCAAACGCGTGATCCGTGAGGAGTTCTGGGCGCTCGAGGATCGTGTTTCGAGCACCTCAGACTATGTAGTCGTCGCCAGGCCCGATCTGGGTAACCTACTTGATTCCGAGGGTTCGCAGGCTCTGCGAGCTCAGATCGAGGAACTCCTCCCGCCCCCCACCAGTAAGGAAGGAACCGTTTAGCGTGAAACGCACGCTTCTCCTATTGCTCGGCTTCTACCAGCGCTGGATTTCCCCGGCCTTTCCTCGACGCTGCAAGTACGAGCCGACCTGCTCGCGCTACGCAGTGGAGGCTGTGGGCGAACTCGGGGCGGTGAAGGGCTCGATTCTCGCCGCGTGGCGGCTCCTCCGATGCAATCCGCTGAGTAACGGCGGTATCGATGATGTTGCCGATCGCGCCATCTTCAGGACTGAACGAGGCGGTCACTCGTGCAACCACGATCCGGCGGGATCCCCGGTCAGATGATTCCTGTCGCAGACATCATCGCGGACATCCTCTCACCTCTCATAGAGGTGGCGAATGTGGTCCTGCTCTTCTTCCACGACACGGTTGGTCTCTCATGGGGTCTCTCGATCATCGGCCTGACCTTCCTCACCCGCGCGCTGATACTCCCGCTCTCGGTGAAGCAGATCCGTTCGATGCGAGCGCTTGCGGCTCTCCAGCCCCAGATCAAGGAGCTCCAGGAGAAGTACAAGGACGACCGTGAGCGTCAACAGCGCGAGATGATGCGGATCTACCAGGAGAACAATGTCAATCCATTCGCCTCCTGCCTCCCTTTGTTGCTGCAGATACCGGTGTTCCTCTCGCTCTTCTACCTCCTGCGCAGCGACACCTTCCAGCAGGAGATCTACGCCACCGGCGACCCGGGCTTCCTGTTCATCCCGGATTTGACGGAGAAAGCCGTAGGTATCGATCTGGTCATCCTGCTCGTTCTCTACGCGGGAACCTCTGTGATCGCGGGGCTGATCATGACCGGTACCACCGCAAGCAAACAGCAGAGGTTCATCACACTGGGCCTGCCGCTGTTGTTCATTCCCTTCGTGATCGGCTTCCCGGCCGGTGTCCTCGTCTACTGGATCGCGACCAACTTCTGGACCATGGGTCAGCAGGCAGTGGTCAAGGCCTTTTTCCCACCACCTCCACCACCCACGCCTGAGGAGATACGCGCTGCCAAGCCGCCACCTCCGCCCCCGAAGAAGAAGAGCCGTAACCGGTGAGCGCGCGGCCTCTCTTCACGCCTAGACTCGTAATCCCTTATGCCTGAATCCACCACACCCCCGTTGCCCGACGACCCGGCTGGTCGAGTCGAGGTAATCCTCGAAGCCGTTGCTGCTGCCCTCGGGTTGGACGAGACCGTGACCGTGACCGTGACCGATGACGAGATACGTGGCGTGATCGGAGGGGAGGAGGTCGGTCTCCTGATCGGCAAGCACGGTCAGACCATCGACGCGGTTCAACTCCTATGTCACCAGGCCGCACAACGGGTGATGGATCCGGATTCGCGCAAGCGGGTTGTCGTGGACGCCGCCGATTACCGCGAACGCCGGAACGAGTCCCTCCGTCGGCAGGGCGATGTGGCAGCAGAGGAGTCGATTGCGTCAGGTCGTCCGGTGGAGCTGGAGCCGATGTCGTCGGCGGAGCGGAGAGTCGTCCACGAGCATCTCCGAGATCGAACGGAAATCGAGACGTACAGCGAGGGCGATGAACCCAATCGCTTCCTCGTGGTCGCACCCCTGGTTTCCGGTTGAGCACAAGCTCGGGTAACTCACTCTCTCGCCTCGAGCGCTTGCTGAACGAGCCAGATGCTCCGGTTTCGCTTGCTTCTCAGGACGAGATCCCGACCGTCCATCTTGCGGATTCCCTGGCCGGTCTGGAATTCCCGGAGACCCGGTCCGCAGCCCGCGCTGCCGATATCGGCAGCGGCGCCGGGCTACCCGGACTCCCGCTCGCGGCCAGCCTGCCGCAGACCGAGTGGGTCCTGATCGAAGCTACCGGCAAGAAGTGCCGCTTCATCGAGCGAGCCGCGTCCGAGATGGGTTTGACCAATGTCGAGGTCAGAGCAAAGCGCACCGAGGAGTTCTCCTCGGAACCGGAAGGTCGGGAGCGGTTCGATCTGGTCACGGCTCGCGCGGTTGGCTCATTGCCGACGACCGCCGAACTCGCCTCGCCTCTGCTCCGTCCGGGAGGTCATCTCCTGATCTGGAGGGGTGCACGCGACACCGAAAGCGAACGAGGCTTCGAGGGCGTCGCAGAGAAGGCCATGGCTCTCGAGACGCTCGAGGTTCGTCCCGTATCGCCATATCCAGGCTCCCGCGACAGGCACATCCACCTGCTTCGCAAGAATGGTCCGACACCCGATGGGTTACCCCGACGTCCGGGTATGGCGTCGAAGCGTCCGTTCGGTGCCGAATGATTGAGCGATGAGAGAGGTTCTGCCACGAATGGTCGAGATACGAACGATCTGGTTTCCGTCAGTCAGCCTTTCGACGGGACGGATCGCCTGACCGATGGGGACCGTCTACGCAGTAGCGAATCAGAAGGGTGGGGTCGGCAAGACCACCACCACCGTCAACATGGGGGCCTGCGTTGCTCGCACCGGCGTCCAGACTCTCGTCGTCGATCTCGACGCGCAGTGCAACGCGACGGTGGCTCTCGGCCATCCTCGCGATCTCGAACCGTCGTCCTACGACTGTCTTGCGGGAGAGGTTTCGGTCGCCGAGGCAGCGAGACCGGCCGGTCCAGACAATCTCTGGTTGGTTCCCGCCAACGAGGATCTCGCGGGAGCCAGTGTCGAGCTTCCGAGGATCGAATCTTTCGAACTACGCCTTCGGGACTCCCTCGGCCCGGTGAGGGAGCGGTTCGGGTTCACCTTGTTGGATTGTCCACCCTCTCTCGGGCCGGTGGCAGTGAATGCGCTCGTGGCCGCGGATCGGGTGATCGTCCCGGTGCAGGCCGAGTATCTGGCCCTCGAGGGCCTGGTGCAGTTCCTGGATACCCTGAAACTCGTCCAGCGGGAACTCAATCCATCGCTCGAGCTGGCCGGCATCCTGATCACCATGGCTGATGATCGAACCCGACTCTCTCAAGACGTAGAGCGGGAGCTCCGCGAGAATCTTCCAGCGCGGGTGTTCAAGACCGTCATCCCACGCAGCATTCGGGTCGCTGAGGCGCCGAGCTTTGGAGAGCCGGTTACACAGCACGCGCCGGGTTCGTCCGGATCGAGGGCCTACTCGGATCTCGCCGAGGAGGTGACCTCGCTTGGCTGAGCGTAAACGTGGAATGGGGCGAGGCTTGGCAGCGATCCTCCCAGACACCACTGCGGGCGGCCCCGAGTTGAGAGAGGTTCCCGTCGGCTCGATCGATCCGAACCCCGATCAGCCGAGGACCGTCTTCGAGCCGGAAGCGCTACAGGCACTCGCGGATTCGATCGGATCGGCCGGCCTCCTGCAGCCACTGATCGTTCGTCCACTCGAGGACGGGAGATACCAGTTGGTCGCGGGCGAGCGACGGTGGCGTGCATCGCAGAAGGCTGGTCTGGAACTGGTGCCGGTGGTGGTTCGATCCTCCCCGGAGGACGAGCGACTCCAGTCCGCTCTGATCGAGAACGTCGTCCGCGAAGACCTCAACCCCGTAGACGAGGCGCGGGCCTGTGCTGCCCTCGTCGATGACCTCGGCATCTCCAAAGAGGATCTCGCGAAGAGACTGGGGCGCTCCCGAGCGGGGATATCCAACCTGGTGCGGTTGCTCGACCTGCCGGATGGGGTGTTGGAGCTGCTGGCCGAAGGCCGCTTGAGCGAGGGTCATGGCCGCGCGCTACTGATGGCCCCGGACCAGACGACCCGACTGCGTCTCGGTCGCAAGGCCGCCAAGGAAGGTTGGTCGGTTCGTGAAACAGAGCGACACGCCAAACCTGCGGATGCCAAGGCCGGGAGGAAGCCCTCGACGGGCCGCATCTCGGCCGAGGAGCGAGTCGCCCTCGGCGAGGCCGGCGAAGGCCTGGAGCAGGCGATCGGCCACGAGGTAAAGGTGAAGAGATCCGGCAGTGGCTTCGTAGCGGAGCTCCGCTTCGACGATCTCGGAGAGGTCTCCAAGCTCGCCAAGCGTCTTCGGAAGCGGTAGGCGTCTGCCCCACCTGTCTGCACCACGCTCGATCTCCGGAGGTGACGGCTCAGTCATTACTCTCCGAACGATGGGTTCCCAGATCACACCCAGAGCTGAAGCGCTTTCCATGCCGGCCGAATCGTCACCGCACGAGCGCACCCTGATGGCCTGGCCATGCGGCCGTTGGAGCGAGTTCGGACTAATCGAGCAGGCATTCGTCAATTACGCGGCGGTAGCCAATGCCATTGCCGCGTTCGAGCCCGTCACGATGGTCGCCGACCCGGCGTTCGCCGCCGAGGCGCGTGCGAGATGTTCAGAGGAGATAGAGGTTGTGGAGATTCCACTCGACGACGCGTGGCTACGTGACTCGGGTCCCATCTTCGTAACCGGTGATGAAGGTGCCCGCCTCGGTATCGATTTTCGCTTCAACGCCTGGGGTGAGAAGTTCCCCAACTGGGACGCCGACGACGCGGTTGCCGCCGCGGTCTGCGCCCTGCTCGGAATCGATTCCCGAAGGGCGCCGATCGTGCTCGAGGGCGGCTCGATCACCGTGGACGGTCTCGGAACCCTGATCACCACCGAGCAGTGTCTCCTGCATCCGAAGCGCAATCCCGAGTTGGACAAGCACGGCCTAGAGGCCGCACTGGGTGATTGGCTGGGAATCACCACCGTGGTTTGGCTTGGAGATGGTCTGATCGAGGACCGCGACACCGATGGACACGTGGACAACCTCTGCGCATTCGTCGAACCCGGGAAGGTGATCTGTCAGACCGCTCCGGGCGCGGATGATCCCGACTACCCCCTCCTGAGCGAGAACCTGAGTCGCCTCGCCGAGGCCACCGATTCCCGGGGCAACCCGATCGAAGCGATCGAACTCCCATTCCTTCCTCGAGCCGAGCACGAAGGGAGATCGGTGGCGATTCCCTACACGAACTTCTATCTGGCCAACGGCGGCGTCATCGTTCCCACACCTGACGGCGGTGACCCGACCGAGGCCGATGCTTTGGCCGTGATCGCCGAGGCCTACCCTGATCGGGAGGTCGTCGCTGTACCTTCTACGACCCTCGCTATGGGCGGGGGCGGCATCCACTGCATCACCCAGCAGGTGCCCGCAGTCGGAGATCAGTTCGCCGGTGGCTGAGCTCCGGCTCGTCAGCTCGATCGGATCACCGATCTCGTCTCCGGCGCG
>JAUMFR010000004.1:0-1609 GCA_032119755.1 Solirubrobacterales bacterium
TCGGCGTTGGTCGAGACCGCCACGAAATGCTTGGCCACAGCAGCCTCATCTCCTCCGAGCCCGTGCAGCGACCACTCACGGGCGGTACGCGCGTTCGTCATCGTCTCCAGCGTGGTGAAGGTCTTCGAGGAAATGATGAATAGGGTCTCTTCGGGGTCCATCCCCTTGGTCGTCTCCGCGAAGTCCGTGCCGTCGATGTTCGAGACGAATCCGAAGCGGAGATCGGGGTCGGCGTAGTGGCGCAATGCCTCGTATGCCATCACGGGACCGAGGTCGGAACCGCCGATGCCGATGTTGACCACATTACGGATCCGCTTGCCTGTATGGCCTGTCCAATCGCCTGATCTGATCCGGTTCGAGAAGGCCGACATCCGGTCGAGGACCTGATGGACCTCTGCAACCACGTCCTGACCATCGACGATCAACGACCGTTCCTTCGGCATACGAAGGGCGACGTGGAGAACCGACCTGTCCTCAGAGACGTTGATCCTGTCGCCCGCGAACATCTGATCCCTACGGCCCCAGATCTCCGACTCGTCAGCGAGTTCGAAAAGCGCATCTAGCGTGGGCCCATCGACCCTCGCCTTGGAGTAATCCAGCAGCAGGCCCCCGCCCTCGGCAGTCATCTCCTCGGCTCGCAGGGGATCGGAGACGAAGAGGTCCCGCAGGTGGACTTTTCTCAGCCTCTCGGCCTCATCCCGAACGGTCTTCCAGGCGACCCTCTGCTCGAGCGGAGGAGGCCCGGGATCGCTCATGCCAGCATGTCGCGCAACGACTGGGCGATCGACTCAGGCGAGTAGCCGAACCGCTCCTGCAGTGCGGCGGCGGGGGCCGACTCACCGAATCTGTCCATCGCGACGACCCTGCCCTCGTCGCCAACGTAACGCTCCCATCCGAAACTCGAACCCGCCTCGACCGCCAACCTCACGGAAACGGAGGAGGGAAGTACCTCCTCCCGGTACGCCGCATCCTGGCGATCGAAGATCTCCCAGCACGGGAGGCTGACCACTCGGACCCCCTTCTGACCCTCTGAGGCCAACAGACGCTGCGCCTCGAGCGTCGGAGCCACCTCGCTGCCGGTTGCGATCATGATCCCCTCGAGATCACCTTCCTCGGCAGCGAGCACGTAACCGCCCTTCAAGACTCCCTCGGCTGAACCGAGATCGGCGCGGTCGAGGACCGGTACATCCTGTCTGGTCATTACGAGGGCCACCGGATCATGCGTCCTGTCCAGCGCAGCGCGCCAGGCATATGCAACCTCGTTGGCGTCACAGGGGCGGACTACATCGAGGCCCGGCATCGCACGAAGGGCTGCAAGCTGCTCGATCGGCTGATGGGTCGGACCGTCCTCCCCGAGACCGATCGAGTCGTGGGTGAAGAGATGGATCACGGGAAGTCGCATCAGCGCCGACAGGCGGATCGCTGGCCGGGCGTAATCGGAGAAGGTCAGATAGGTCGACCAGAGGACTCGCAGATCAGACAAAGCCATACCGCTGGCGACTGCAGCCGCTCCGTGCTCCCTGACACCGAGGTGCAGTTGACGCCCGGAGCGTTGCCCCGGCTCGAACGCCTCCGCGCCTTCGATCCCCACCGCGGTGGAGCCGGTGAG
>JAUMFR010000005.1:0-330 GCA_032119755.1 Solirubrobacterales bacterium
CGACCTCGAGCGGGCGGCGGCGATCCTCTCGACCCGCCCCTAGCCTTCGGAGCGACTTTCGGACTCGATGCGCTCGGAGCGAGGGACATACCCGAGCAGGATCGCCACCGCGGCCATGAAGGCGACCTGACCTATTCCCAGGGCGGTGCCGAGGTTCGCTGCCCCGGCCGCCAGCGCGATCAGGGTGACGGCCACGAATACGGCTATCGAGATGGCTGTGTCGCGGAGCACTGCTTGAATCCTAGTCGCTCATCTGCCGGTTCAGAGGTCGTTGGGGCCCCTTGGACCAGAGCGTCTCTCGGCGCTCAGGCCAGCCGCCGAGCGGCTCGG
>JAUMFR010000005.1:340-5434 GCA_032119755.1 Solirubrobacterales bacterium
AATGCAGTAGCCGCGCTTGAAACCAAGAGGGCAGAGTTGTCTCGTCAATGGCCGCCCGTCGAGAGCATTGATGACATTAATAGACAACTTGGGCCGCTACAAGAAGCGGTTAGCCAAGCGTCTCGCACGACCTCTCGCGACCTCCGCGTGAGCTCCCACGAGTAGGGCCGGCCTTGCTTCAACGGCCAATGGCGCACAATGGTTCCCGCGCTGACGCCAGCGCTGCTACCGGCGCTCAGGCCAGCCGCCGAGCGGCTCGGACCGGCCAGGTGCCTGGCCTGCCGCCGCCGGAAGATCGCCCGTTGGATCAGGAGCGTCACGGTCCCCGCCGCGACGATCCCGATCAGGTTCAGCGCCAGCTGGGCCATAGCGCCTCGCCACTCGCCCCAGTCGGCGTAGGCGGCTGCGACCCCGATGTTGGCTGCCGAGGGAATGGTGGTGACCGAGATCAGCACCCCTACAAGCGCTCCCGATTTGGAGGAGGTGAGCGAGAGGATTCCGGCCACACCGGCGAAGGTCGCGATGATCAGGGAGAACTCGTTCGGTCGGGAGATGAACTGGGTGAACGGGTGGTTGCTGTCGGTGGGATCCGCAGGTCCGATGTTGATCAGATTGGTGAACAGAGCGAACAGGAAGGCAGCTGTGATCGCCGCGGGGAAGCCGACGAGCAGCGCCTTGGCCGAGCGGATAGCTACATCCTTGCGTTTGGAGATCAGCGCCACGCAGAAGCCTGCGATCGGCCCGAACTCCGGCCCGACCACCATCGCGCCGATGATCAGGATGGTCGAGTCGAGGATGATTCCGCAGGCAGCGATCAGCCCGGCCATCACGATCAGCGTGATGAAGTTCCAGTTCAGCTCGGTGTTGTCGGTAGTGCGCGATGCGACCTGCTCCCAGATCACGGCGTCTCCGGGCATCCCCTCTGCCGCGTGTTCCGCGCGATCACTGGCATCAGAGATCTCCACGTCTACTGCCTCCATCGCGATCGACCCGTCGTGGTCGATACCGAGGTCTTTCAGGTCACCGAGCACGATGCTCGCGTCCTCGCGGGCGACGTCGCAAAGGGTCACATCTCCCTCGGGCTGACGGGCCGCGCCCGGGAGGTGGATCACGTTGGTCACGGCATCGTCTGCCAACAGCAGATCGAGCACGCGCTGGGACTTCTGCGACGGGGATACCACCCTGAGATGAACCACCGGACTAGCCTACCCGTGTGCTCACCGACTACCACCTGCACCTGCGCCCAGACGAGGACGGCACCACCTGGGAGCGCTACTTCACGCCCGAAAACGTCTACGCCTACCGCGAAGCCGCCACGGCTGCCGGCATCAGCGAACTGGGCGTTTCGGAGCACGTCCACAGATTCACCCAGGCGCTGGAGGTATGGGATCACCCGTTCTGGCGCCTCAACGCCCACGACGATCTCGACGCTTATTGCGGGTTCTTGGCCGCAAACGATCTGCGGGTGGGGATAGAGGCCGATTTCGTACCCGGAACCGAGGACCGGATGGCCAACTTGCTCGAGGGTCGACCTTTCGACTACGTGGTCGGTTCAGTCCACTTCCTCGGCAGCGACGCCTTCGACGATGCCGACTACGACGTCTGGGGTACTCACGGCGATCCCGAGGTGGTCTGGGGTCGTTACTTCGAGTCCGTTGCCGAGGCCGCACGCTCCGGTCTGTTCGACGTCCTCGCCCACCCGGATCTGGTCAAGGTATGGGGAGCCGACCGGCCCGTCCCCGACCGCGATCTGCGCCATTACTACGAGCCTCTGGTCGAGGCCGTCGCCGAGACGGGCATCGCGGTGGAGATCTCCACTGCGGGTCTGCGCAAGCCGGTTGGAGAGATCTACCCGGCTCCGCCTCTGGCGGCGATGTTCGCCGAGGCGGGCGCGAGGTTCTGCCTCTCCTCCGACGCCCACCTCCCCGAGCAGGTTGGCTTCCGCTACCTGGATGCCATCGAGTTGCTCGGTGAGATAGGCGTGGACGAGATCTGCACCTTTTCCGGACGCGAGGCGACCATGCAGCCGCTCGGCGCGAGCGAGGCGACCGAGGTCGAGTCGTGAACGCGCGGGTCGGAATCGGCTACGACAGCCACCGCTTTGCGGAACCTGCGGAGGGCAGGCCACTCATCCTCGGCGGGGTGACGATCCCCCACAACCGGGGTCTCGCTGGCCACTCGGACGCCGACGTGTTGACCCACGCCGTGATCGACGCCCTCTTCGGCGCCTGCGGTCAAGGTGACATCGGCACTCACTTCCCGCCGGATTCCGAGGAGTGGGCGGGCGCGGACTCGCTCGACCTCCTGCGGCGCACGCTCGAGATCCTCGAAGGCACTCCGGTCAACGTGGATGCGACCGTCATAGGAGAGCAGCCACGCCTGAGCGAGCATCGCGAGGAGATCCAGGACTCGCTCTCGGCGGCTCTGGGCGCCCCGGTCAGCGTCAAGGCGACCACCAACGAGGGGATGGGGTGGATCGGTAGGGGAGAGGGTCTAGCCTGCACTGCGGTGGCGCTAGTGGAGAGACAGGCGTGACCCAGATCTGATGGCTTTCGGCAAAGACAACGATCCCCCGGTCGACGCCACGGACAAGATCCGTGCCGAGCTCGACGCCGCCAAGCAGGCGAGCGAGCGATTCAGGGAGAAGTCGTCCCAGCTGATCGACGTTCTGCGGCAGAGCGAGGCGAATGCCAAGCAGCAGGCCGAGCTCGCCCGGGAGGCGGCCGAGAAGGCTCAGGACGAGTCCGCACGCATGGTCGAAGAGGCGAGGAAGCGCGCAGACGAGGCCGAGGAGAAGGAGAGATCGGTCGCGCAGGCGCTCGACGACGCCCGTGCCGAGGCCGAGGTGAACGCCCAGAAGGTCCGCGACCTCGAACGTGAAGCATCCCGTTCGGCTGATGAAGCAAAGGCGGGCTTCGAGCTCGAACGCAAGGATCATGAACAGACTCGCAAGGACCTCGAGGAGCGCGTGGCCGAGCTGACCTCTCAGCTCGACGACGCCCACAAGGCGGCCGAGGCGATAGGCGAGGCGGCCAAGGCTCAGTTGGAACAGCTCAAGGCCGAGGCGCGCGAGCGAGTCGATGCCGCGATCGCCGAGGCCGAGGACAACGCTGCCAGGGAGAGTGCCGAGGCCGAGCGGAAGGCCGCCGAGGAGGGCGCCAAGGCCGCTGAGGAGCTACGGGTTGCGCAGGAGCGCTTTCGCGATGCCGACGAAGCCGCGACCGAAATCCAGCTGAAGATGAACGAGGTCAATCAGCGTGTGGCGGTAGCCGAACAGGAGGCCGAGAGCGCAGCCAAGCAGGCCGAAGAGGAGATCGCTCGGATGGAGAAGGAGACCATCCGAAGAGAGCGCGCGGCAGAGGAGAAGGGGCGCGAGGACTCGATCGAGGAGATCGCAGAGTTGCGTGAGTCCTTGGCGCGAGAGACCGAGGCCCGCGCCCGCGCCGAGGCCGATATGCAGGTGGCCCAGGAGGCCATGCGTCTGCAGCGTGAGGCCGACGAGCGGGTCGAAGCTGCGCGCCGCAAGGCCGAGCGCGAGGTGGAGAGCAAGATCGCCCGCACTCGCAAGAAGGTTCTCGGCGATCGAGCCAACGAGCCTGATCCGATCACCGAGGAGCGCCCGCCGCGCACAGACCCCGAAGACGAGGGTGGCTCCGGGCGCCGGCTTCGCACCTACTAGCGCGTGCGCACCGTCACCCTCACCGACACCCTCAGCGGCGAGCGCAAAGCGCTCGAGCCGCGCGAACCAGGCAAGGTGGGGATCTACGCCTGCGGCCCGACCACTTACGGTCCGATCCACATCGGCAACGCCCGTCCGTATGTGGTCTTCATGCTCTTCGGGCGCTTCCTGCGCAGACTCGGTTACGAGGTGCGCGTGGTCTTCAATCTCACAGACGTCAATGACAAGATCTACGCGGCCGCGGCCGAGGAGGGCGTACCCTCGGCCGACTGGGCTTCGCAGATGTCGGAGGCCTACATCCACACCACCGATCGGCTCGGCATCGGCCGACCCGACTCCGAGCCGCGAGCCACCGATTCGATTCCTCAGATAATCGAGCTGATCGAGCGGCTGATCGAGTCAGGGCACGCCTACGAATCGGGCGGGGACGTGTACTTCAGGGTTCGTTCCTTCGACCGCTACGGGAGCCTCTCCAACCGCGACCCCGACCAGATGGATCAGGGTGAGGAGGCGGGCTCCGATGATCTGAAAGAAGATCAACTCGACTTCGCTCTCTGGAAGGCCCAGAAGAAGGGCGAGGACACCGCTTGGCCCTCACCGTGGGGCCCCGGTCGCCCGGGCTGGCACATCGAATGCTCGGCCATGGCCGAAAGCGAACTCGGGCTGGACTTCGAGATCCACGGAGGAGGATCCGACCTCGTATTCCCCCACCACGAGAACGAGATCGCCCAGTCCGAGTCCGCCGCGGCGGCTCAGGACACGCCGCTGGCGCGAATCTGGATGCACAACGGGATGATCCAGACCGACGAGCAGAAGATGTCCAAATCCGAGGGGAACATCTTCGACCTGGCCCACGCACTCGACGCCTACGGCGCCGAGTCCGTAGTGGCTTACCTCGTCTCGGGCCACTACCGCCAGCCGCTCGCGTTCTCGGCCGAGGCGCTCGAGGAGTCACGCGCGCGCGTGGAGCGGCTTCGCAACTTCCTGCGCGGAGAGAGCGCAAGCGAGGAAGAGCGCTCGGCTGCCGGTGAGGAAGCCGCCGAGGTATCTGAGTGCCGCGAGGCCGTCTACGAGGCCCTCGCCGACGACTTCAGCACGCCGAAGGCTCTCGCTGCGATCTTCGATCTGGTGACCGAGGCCAACAAGCGCGAGTTGATCGGAGCGCGTGAGGCCGTGATGGATCTGCTCGAACTGTTCGGTCTCGAGTCCCTCTCGCATGATTCGATCGAGCCAGATCCGGCGGCGCTGGCGCTTCTCGAGGAGAGGAACGCTGCCCGCGAGGCTGGCGCGTACGACCGCGCCGACCAGATCCGCGACCAGCTGCTCGAGTTGGGCTGGGAGGTCCGCGACGACGCGGGCGGCGCCCGCCTGGTTCCGCGGACAGACGCCCAGTCATGAGCAGCGAGTTCATCTAC
>JAUMFR010000006.1:0-4903 GCA_032119755.1 Solirubrobacterales bacterium
GTCCGGGAAAGGACATGTAGGTATTCGGATCGGCGAGGATCGGCGCCTCCAGTTCCGGACACCAAACCGGTGCGCCGGTCGCCTCGGCCAGGTCTGCAACCGCCCCGATGTGGTCGAAGTGGGTATGAGTGAGCAGGATTGCCTCGACTTCCACTCCGGCATCTTCGATCGCCTTGAGCAGGATCGGCGCCTCATCGCCCGGATCGACCACCAGCAGCTTTCCGTCCTCCTGAGGGCGGACGACATAGGTGTTCTCGGCCACCGGGCCGACCGTGTAGGAAGAGACCTGCATCAGATAAATCTAGCTGGACTTCTTGTCGCCCTTGTCAGGGCCGCCGGTCTCTTTGGCCTTGCGAGAGGCTGCGATACGCCGCTCTTCAATCTGACGAGAGCGACGACGATAGAAGAAGCTGTCGGTGTAGTAACTGAGGGGAATGTAGAAGGCCAGCATGAAGACGGCCAAGAGCACTGAGGCCCCGACGGTACGGCTGAAGATGACCACCACCAGGACGAAGAAGATTCCCGCTGCAGCGAGCCCCTTGAAGATCGCACCCTTCCAGGTCGGCGGTTTGGGTGCCGCAGGGCCACGGTTCTTGGCGCCGGACTTTGCTCTGGCTCGCGCCTCGGCACGGCTCCGAGGACGACCACTCGTGCGCCGGTCGATACTGCCGGCCTGAGTGCCGCGGTGTTTCCTCTTCCGCTTGCGCTTTGACTTGGCCACGGCGGGAAATCTAGACCAGCAGGCGCTCGATTACCTTGCGGTCAGGGTCGAATCCCTCGATCGGTAGGTCATCGGGGTAGGCCTCGAGCGCCGCGTGCGGGGTCAAACCGACCAGTTCGACCGCGACCACCCGTGCACCATGCGCTCGCGCAATGCGCCGAGTGCGCGCAATCACCTCACGCAAAGGCACCGCGACTGGATCTCCGATGTTGAGTGAGATCTGGGTCCTGCCCTCGGTCCAAGGGAGCGCAATCGCCCGCACTCCAGCTGGGCCGCCTCCTGACTCACGCAGCTCTGCCGCTACCGCCCGTGCCGCCTCCAGATCGGGTGTGTCGAGTTCGAGATTGAAGGCGACCAGCGGCGGGCGGGCGGTAACCAGAGTTGCTCCAGCTGTCGGGTGGAGAGACGGCGGGCCGAAATCCGGTTCCATCTCCTCGCTCTCGATCCGCGCCGTGAGTTCCTCCAACCCGCCACTGCGAAAGTAGGAACGCTCCACGCGCTTCGGATCGGTCGCCAGTTCCCCGTAGAGGAAGACGGGAATCCCCGCCTCACCGATCTTCTCGGCAACCTGGCGGGCGACGGTATGGGCGAGATCGCGAAGGCCATCGTTCGGGTAGACCACGGGACAGACATCGGTCGCTCCGATGTGCGGATGCAAGCCGTTCCCTCTGGTGATGTCGATCAAGTGAGCGGCCTGCGCGGCGGCTGCGGGAAGTGAGGTGAGGAGGCCCCCTCCGTCGGCGCGCACGGTGATCACGGTCCTGCCGTGTCGAGCATCCATGTGGGTATCGAGGACCTTGCACTCCGCCCCGAGCGTCGCCTCGAGGGCGCCGACCACACGCTCGTCGGATCCGACCATGAAGTTCGGCACCGCCAACAGTCTGTGGGGCAGATTGCTCATCGGTGATGCTGAGAGTAGAGAGCGCCCGACCGGGTCGACAGCCCCCGCGACGCTACGATTGTCGCCTTCGCCGGAGTAGCTCAGCTGGTTAGAGCAGCGGAATCATAATCCGCGTGTCGCAGGTTCGAGTCCTGCCTCCGGCATCAGAGAGACGTCTCGAGACTTGCGAGTGCGAGTGGCGGGTTATCGAGCGTGTCAGTCCGAGCGTTCATAGGCGAACGTGGTCGAACCGAGTTGAAAGTCCTCTCCGCTGCCCGCGAGCACGATTCGACGCACCCCGACAGATCCACTGGCATCGAGAACCAGTGGCCCCGGCGAAAGCGGCAGCGCTGCCCAATTGAAGGCTCCGGTCCCGACCTCAACGGCGAACACCTCCGGTCCTTGACCGGCAGCTTCCCTCCACGCAGCGGCGTCGAACTCGTATTCGGTGACGACGACCATCGAGTCGCCTGGATCGCTGGTGGCGTACCGAGCAACCGAGGGGACGCGACTGACCCATTCGGAAGCCGCCCCTACGAGCCGATCGCGAAGGCCGGGTGGGCGTGTGGTCGTCGGCACGGGAAAGGGATCGGGCAGCAACCCGTGTACCTGAAAAGCTCGCCAGGTACGGCTCGACGCGGTAGCCCGCACCGGAGCCGACGTCGGAAATCCGGCCGCGCGCAGAGCTGCCGCGCACTCCTCCAGTTCGGCGTCCGACTTGAACCCGAGCCCGTATCCGACGACCTCGGCCGGCGGTTGAGAGCCGATGCCCAGAACCTCGATGTCCACGGACCCCGCGCGCACGATTCCGCTCTCGATGCCGGATACCTCCTGAACCTCCGCGAGCACCGGAGCGCCGATACGAGCGGAAAGCTCATCGAGGGTTGCCCGCGGCTCAGGTGAGCGCAGAATCACATGGTCGAGAGTCAGGACTGGCCGACGCATCGGGTAATCGGACCGATCGTACGTGGATCAGGCTTTGCGGGTCCTGCGTCTACCCCTGTCGCCGAGCAGGGCGAAGGCGAGCATGAGCCCGAGGATCGCTGCCGCTGCTCCGACCCACATCGCATCGCCTGCAGCGATCTCGAACGCCTGATTGACACTGCTCTTCGCGGTGACGGTCAGGCCGATCGGCGATTCAGACCCGGTCATCACATTCAGCAGATCGGAAAGCTGCCAACCCTTGAAGTCAGATGCAGAAGTGCTGACCGCCTTCTCGAGTTTCTTGGTGGCGACACCCTGGAAGACGGTGGTGGCTGCGGCAACGCCGATGGAACCCCCGATCATGCTGGTCGCCTTATAGACGCCGGAGGCGACACCCTCGCCGGTACCGGAGGTGGTCACCGCCAACTCGGTGGCCGGCGTGATCTGCAGGCCTACTCCAATGCCGACCAAGATCAGGCCCGGTAGCAACGATCCGTAAGTGCCGGTGAGGAAGGTGAGCACAACACACCCGGCTGCGAGGAATCCCATACCCAGCGCAATCGCGAGCAGGAACTTGCCTTGTCTGGTCCAGCGCTCCCCGATCGCGTTGCAGATCAGGATCGCGGCAGTGGCCGGGAGCAGCATCGCGCCCGAGACGAAAGCGTTCTCGTTGAGGACGATCTGGAGATAGAGCGCCATCAGGAACACCACGACCGCAAAAGAGATGTTGGCGAGCAGGTTGGCCGAGACTGCCCCCATGAACTTGGGTCGTTTGAAGACCGAGAGTGGCACCAGCGGGTCCTTTGCGCGCCTCTCGACCAGAGCGAAGGCGGTGAAGAGGATCAGCGAGCCGAGGAAGAGGGCGACCAACTCGCCCGTCTTGGCAGTGTCGAATGCGACGAGTGCGTAGGAGAGCATCACCAGCGCCCCCATCAGGATCACCGCACCAGGAACATCGAGCTTGCCCCCCTTCTCGGCGCTCGACTCTGGCGTCGTCTTCCAGACGAGCAGCAGGGCCAGCAGACCCAGCGGGAGATTGATCCAGAAGATCGCCTGCCAACCGAACGCATCCACCAGCCCGCCGCCGATGAGCGGACCCACGCCCTGCCCGACCCACGCGGTCGCGATCCAGATCGCAACTGCCTTGGGGCGTTCCTTGGCGGGAAAGCCGACCGCCACCAGGGCCAGCGAGGTAGGAAGGATCGCCGCAGCGCCGATCCCCTGGATGACCCGACCAACCACCAGCTGCTCATTGCCGGTCGAGGTGCCGGCAACAATCGAACCGATCAAGAGCAGCGCTCCACCGATGAAGAAGACCAGCCTGCGCCCCCTCAGGTCGCCCAAGCGACCACCGACGATGATCAGCGAGCCGGCGAGGAAATAACCGGAGACCGCCCACTGCATCGAGTCCATCGAGGCCTTGAAGTCTTTGCCGACGGTCGGCAAGGCGATGCTCATGTCGGTGGCGGTCAGCCAGACCAACGCGGTGAAGGTACACAGGCCGAGCAGCGACCACCAGCGCTTGGGATTGACAGCGGGTGCCATCGAATCGAGACCTTATCCTCCCCTCCGGCGGTGGGGCAGTCCGGCGCCGAGTCTAGGTTTCAACACGTGGTCCCGGACCCCGTTCAGGTTCCTCTGTGGCTGGATCTACCCGCGGTCGTGGTCTCGGCTCTCGGTGGAGCGCTGGTCGGCGCCCGCAGGCACTTCGATCTCTTCGGCATCATCGGCCTTGGCCTGGTCACCGGCCTCAGCGGCGGTTTGATCCGAGACATCCTCCTCAATCAGTTGCCGGTGGCGCTGAAGTCCCCTTGGTACATCGTGGCTGCGCTGACTGCCTCCCTCGTGATCGTGCTGAGCGCGCGTCTGGTCGATCGCGCGCTGGTGCTATTGGTCGTGCTGGACGCCGCCGCACTGGGTCTCTACGGCGTTACCGGAATCAACAAGACCCTCGCTCTCGGGCTCGGCATGTGGCCAGCCGTCCTGGTCGGTCTGATCGCCGCCCTCGGGGGCGGGGCGCTGAGGGATATCTCGACCGCCAACCCCCCCGAGATCTTCCGCAAGGGTGGTCAGCTGTATGCCACCGCGGTCTTCGCGGGTCTGATCGCGTACCTGATCGCCTGGAACCTCGGGGCGAGTGAGATCGAGACCGCGGTGATCGGAACCGCTGTCACCTTCATCGTCCGGATACTGGCCTGGCGGTTCAACTGGGTCCTGCCCGGACCGCTCCAGATCCCCGGCGGATCGACGCCTCGAGCCGGCGGCAAGTAGACGGCTACGGAGTACTTGGCGTCCGACAGGTCTCATAGTTTTCCAGCACCTTGATGGCCATTCTCTTCTTGGTGTGGTTGGGTGCGTTCGGAGCCGCGGCTACCGGC
>JAUMFR010000006.1:4913-11197 GCA_032119755.1 Solirubrobacterales bacterium
CATCATCGGGCTGGTCGCCCTCTTGCTCACCCTCGCAATGTTCCGTTTCCATCTCTCGGAAAACATCCACCTGGCGTTGTGACCGTGATGCAAGGGACCTGGAATACACGCGAGGTCGTCCGAGTCTTCAACGGGATCGGGGCGTTGGTCGTCTTCGGGGTGATCTTCGGCGCCTATGGGTTCCAGTTCATCCTGCTCGAGCCGCCGTGCCCGCTCTGCCTTCTCATCCGACTCGGGATGATTGCAACCGGGTTCGGGCTCGCACTCAATGCCCTATACGGCCCTCGACCCCTCCACTACGGTTTCGCTCTTCTGGGATCGATCTTCGGAGCGTCGGTGGCGTTGCGTCAGGTCCTGCTTCACGTGGTACCGGGAACCGGTTCCTACGGAGACCCCGTGTTCGGCTTCCACCTCTACACCTGGGCCTTCGTGGTCTTCATGATGATGATCATCGCGATCGCGGTGGTGCTCTTCTTCCCCGCGCAGTTCGAGGTCCCGAGCAAGCGCGCGGCAGCCAAGATTCCTCCCATCGTGAAGAAGTTCGCGGTCTTCGTGGTCGCGGTGGGTATGTTCCTCTGCGCGGCGAACTTCATCACCACGCTGCTCGAGTGCGGAGCAGGCGCCTGTCCCGACAACCCGACCAAGGTGATCTGATGCCCATGTCCCTCATCCTTCCGCTGGCCCAGACCATGACCTTCCAGACGAAGCAGGCGGAAGCCGCCTCTCCTTTCTACTGGATTCCCTTCATCGTCCTCGCGGTGGCGATCCTGATCGCCCTCGTCGCGGTGATCCGCGACAACCGAGGGAAGCTCTGGGAGCGTGACGAGACGGACGGCTGAGAGCCTTCCTTCTCCCCGTTCAGCTTCCCCGCACTATCCTCGGCGAATCGCAACCAGCAAGGACCGTACAAAGGCTCTGAGGAAGGCGATAGAGAGCATGCCCGACCGTCCCTTCAACATCGGATTCTGGGATGGGACGATGGTCGAGGGCACCTCTCCCGGCGCAACCCTGACCTTCACCTCCCCCCGCGCGATCGGGCGCGTACTCCGGTCGCCTGGAGAGTTGGGGCTCGGGCGCGCCTATGCTCTCGGCGAGATCGAGATAGACGACCTCGACGCCGTGATCGGTTTGCTCGGTCGCTGGAAGGCGCCACCCATGGGCCCGGTCACCAAACTCAGGTTCGCATTTGCTGCACTGAGGGCGATGGACTCCCTCGAGTTCCCCGGTGCACCGGCCTCCGAGCTGGAGCCCGCGGGTGCACCCCACTCCAAGCGGCGTGACGCGGATGCCGTCAGACACCACTACGACGTCTCCAATGACTTCTTCGAGCTGTTCCTGGATCAGTCGATGACATACAGCTGCGCCCTCTTCGAGGGATCGGCGACCCTCGAGGAGGCCCAGGCCAACAAGCTCGACGTGATCTGCCAGAAGCTCTCCCTCGAAGCTGGACAGCGATTCCTGGACATCGGGTGCGGCTGGGGAAGTCTCGCCATGCATGCGGCACGCGAGTACGGGGTCGAAGCAACGGGTATCACCATCTCCGACGCTCAGGGTGAACTCGCCCGGAGTCGGGTCGAGGAGGCAGGGCTATCGGACCAAGTCGAGATCGAGGTTCTCGACTACAGGGATCTTGGAGATCGCCGCTTCGATGCGGTAGCGAGCATCGGCATGGTCGAGCACGTCGGAGAGGTGAACATCGACGAGTATGCGAGATGCGTGGCTGCCGCGATGGAGCCATCGGCCCGCTCCCTGATCCACGGGATCATCCGTGTACCGCCCGAGACAGACGGTGTCCACAAGGGCGGGGACTTCTCCAACCGCTACGTCTTCCCGGACGGAGAGCTTTTGAACATCTCGCGAACCCTGCTCGCGTTCGAGCGTGCCGGCCTCGAAACCCAGCACGTGGAGAACATCCACCAGCACTATGCCGAGACCCTACGCCATTGGGCCACCAACCTCGACTCGAACCTCGAGAAGGCCGAACGGATCGCAGGACCAGAGCGCCTGAGGGTTTGGAGGCTCTACCTGAGAGCAGCGCGGAACGGGTTCGAGACAGGACAAACCGCCGTCTGCCAGAGCGTGTTCACCTGGCCCCTAAGTGAGCCCTACAACCTCGAGCCGACCGGACTGGACACCTCCCCTCCCCGACGTATAGGCTCTAAAGCCTGATGAAAGCTACGTGGAACGGCGCAGTGCTGGCCGAATCGGACGAGACGGTCGAGGTGGAGGGGAACCAGTACTTCCCCCGCGAGTCGCTGAACGATGAGTTCTTCGAGGAATCAGCCCACACCAGCGTCTGTCCCTGGAAAGGCACAGCGAACTACTTCACCCTGCGAGTCAAGGGCGAGGAGAACCCTGACGCAGCCTGGTACTACGCACAACCGAAGGACGCGGCGAAAGAGATCTCCGGCCACGTGGCCTTCTGGAAGGGCGTCACGGTAGAAAGCTGACGCTTCGCTTCCGGCGCCCGACTGTCTGACGGTGCCTCGTAGGTCGATCGAGAAACGCAAACGGGCCCGACTGAGCGGGCCCGTTCACGACATCCTCGAATCGGAATCAGTTGAGCTGCTTGATCTGCCAGGCCCGGACGAAGTCCGTGATACCTGCCATCAGAGCCCAGATTCCTGCGAAGAGCAGCAACAGCTGCTGCTTCTCCCAGAAAAGCTGGCCGCTCGTGATGAATGCCAAAACCACCATCAGGATTCCGGCTACCAGTCCCATCCACCACAGATCGTTTCCTTCACGCATCGCGAACGCCTCGATGATCCAGAAGACGCCGACGATCAAGAAGAGGAATCCGAGCACGTCCGCGATTGCGCGGAAGGTCTCCTGTGGGTTGGCCAGCGCGACGATTCCGGCGATCACGAACAGCACGCCGAATATACCGAACAACCACTTGATTCCACCCTCGATCAGTGATGCGATCACCAGATTCTGAAGCGCGGTGACCAGGAACATGATTCCGATGATCAAGCCAACAGTCGCCTTGGCAACAGCCGGATTGTTCTCTTGGAGGATCACCAGAGCGGCAACCGTCCAGAGGATTCCGAACACGATCCACATCCACCAGATTCCAGCCAACTGCTTCTGGCTCCCGGCAGATGCTGCACTACTCGCCTTTGCGGCCATCTCATCTCCTTTCAACTCCGAAGAGTCGATTTGACCGTGGGGACGCTAATGCGCACTTCGGTCGTAACTCTAGTCATAGGTTCGAACCCGAAACTTCACTTCGTATAGTGGTGGAGTGAAGACTCTCCGTCGCCTGTTTTCCTTCCTGCGCCCTTATCGGCGCTCGCTCTGGTCTTCTCTGGGTCTGTCGTGGCTTGCGATGGGAATGACCGTTCTGATCCCGTGGCTGCTTGGCGAGGCGGTCAATGCGATCCAGTCAGGGGACGAGTCGAAGCTGGTTCCCCTCGCCGGAGTTATCGTCGGTGCCGGTGTGGTCCGACTCGCCCTAACGGCGAGCAGGCGGGTGGTTGCGGGTAGAGTTTCACTCGGGGTCGAGTACGACTTGCGGCAGAGGTTCTACGGCCATCTCCAGGAACTCGAACTCGGCTTCTTCGACGCACAGCAGACCGGTCAGCTGATGTCGAGGGCGACGGTCGACCTCCAGTCGATTCGCTTCTTCCTCGGATACGGACTCATCTTCATCACCCAGAATCTGCTCACGATCATCCTCGCATCTGCTGTGATGCTGGCGGTGAACCCGGTGCTTGCCCTGCTGGCGCTCAGCCCGTTGCCCCTCCTCGTCCTGACAGCCCGCAGGTACAACCGTGTCTCGCGACCAGCCCTACAGGAGGTCCAGCAGCGGGTCGCCGAGCTGACCGCCGATGCCGAAGAGAGCGTGTCGGGGATTCGGGTGATCAAGGCGTTCGCTCGTGAGGACTACGTGAAGTCCGGCTTCCGGACCACCGTCGAGCGCGTCTTCGACCAGAGCATTCGCGCCACGCGGATGCGCGCCTTCTACACGCCTACGATGGCGTTCCTGCCAACCATCGGAATAGCGGTCGTCCTCTTCCTTGGCGGCCGGGAGGTAATCAACGGCTCCATCTCGCTTGGTGAGTTCACCGCCTTCTACACCTACCTGCTCATCCTGAGCGCGCCGGTTCGAGTGCTCGGCTCCGCCTTGGGTATGGCGCAGCGAGCGGTCGCATCAGGCAACAGGCTGTTCGAGATCATCGACCGCGAGCCGAACCTCAGTCAGGCTCACGATGCCCTTCCCCTGCCCGAAGGTGGGGGCGGTGCGATAAGGATGAGGGACGTCTCGCTGATCTATCCCACCGCGGAGGGGGACGATACATCGCTCGAGGACATCGACCTAACGGTCGAGGCCGGTCGCACGGTTGCCCTCGTGGGTCCGACCGCGTCGGGCAAGACGAGTCTCGCGGCGCTGGTCGCGCGACTCTACGACGTCTCGGCAGGGGCGGTCGAGGTCGATGGAATGGATGTGAGGCAGGTGGACCTCGCCTCGCTGCGCTCACAGGTTTCGTTCGTCGCCGACGACAGCTTCCTCTTCTCCGACACCGTCGCGAACAACATCGCCTACGCGAACGTAGACGCAACCCGAGAGCAGATCGAAACCGCTGCACGACGAGCTCAGGCCGACGGGTTCATCGAGGCCCTGCCCGACGGTTACGACACGATCGTCGGCGAGCGCGGGCTCACCCTCTCGGGCGGACAACGACAGCGGATCGCCATCGCCCGCGCTCTGCTGGCTGAACCACGAATCCTCATCCTCGACGATGCGACCTCGTCGGTCGACGCGACCACCGAGACCAAGATCAAACAGGGCCTCCGTGAGGCGATGGAGGGAAGGACCACGCTCATCGTCGCTCATCGCCTCTCGACGATCTCCCTGGCGGACGAAATCGTGGTGATGGACGAGGGCAGGATCGTGGACTCCGGCACTCACGAGGAGCTCCTGACCAGATGCAAGCTCTACTCGGAGATCGCCGAGAAGGGGCTCGAGGACTCCGTCTACCTGCAGCGCGATCTAGAGGAACGTGAGGAGATGGCGAAGCTGTGAGCCGAGCGAGGCAGAGAGTCGCCGAGGTCTGGCTCGTCCTGCGCGGAGACAAGGGTCGCGGCAGGAAGGTCCGATGGCTGGTCGGCCTGCTCCGTCCGTACCGGGGGCGGGTTGTCCTCATGATGGTGGCGTTGCTCTTCGCCACCGCAGCGGCGCTGGCTCCCCCCTACCTCGCCGGACAGGCAATCGACCGGGGCCTGATACCGGGAGACATCCAGGCGCTCAATCTCATCGTGGCGGCCTTCCTCGTCACGGCGATCGTGTTCTGGGCTGCCACCTGGCTGCAGACCTATCTGGTCGGCTGGATCGGCCAGAGGGTTCTGCAGGGGCTTCGCGAGCGGATCTTCGCTCACATCCAGTCGATGTCGCTCGGATTTTTCACCCGGAACCGCCCCGGTGTATTGATCTCGCGCATGACCAACGACGTCGCGGCGCTGGATCAGCTGATCTCCGACGGAATCGTGACGCTGTTCTCCTCGGTCCTGACCCTCGTCGGGGTCGTGGTGATCCTGCTGCTCCTCGACGTAGGCCTCGCCCTGGTGGTCTTTGCAACCTTCCCGCTGCTGGCGATTGCGAGCATCGTCTTTCGCGTGGCAGCAGCGGGCGCCTACCGGGCAACACGCGAGCGGATTGCCGAAGTGACCTCCTATCTGCAGGAGACCCTCAGCGGTGTCAGGGTCGTGAGAAGCTTTGCTCAGGAGCCGCGTCACGTCGCTCGGATGGGAGAGCTGAACGAAGCCAACCGGGCGGCGAACATGAAGACCGTCTACCTGAACGCCTCGTACTTCCCGGCGGTGGAGTTCCTGTCTGCAGTCGGAACCGCGGTGATCATCGCCTTCGGCGGTTACCAGGCGGTGAACGGCGAGATCGAGGTGGGTGTAGTTGTGGCCTTCGTCGGCTATCTGCAGACCTTCTTCGATCCCATCCAGCAGCTCTCGAATCTCTACACCACTTATCAACAGGGAATGGCTGCCCTCGACAAGATCTTCGAGCTACTTGAGACGGAACCCGATATGACCGACGCACCAAACGCAATCGACTTGGGGAGGATCGACGGGCGAGTTACCCTTGAAGACGTTTGGTTCTCCTATCTCGAGCCCTCCGGTGACAACGAACCGGACTGGGCACTTCGCGGAGTAGATCTCGAGATCCCTGCCGGGTCGAGCATCGCGCTGGTTGGCGAGACGGGAGCAGGAAAGTCCACCCTCGCAAAGCTGATTGCCCGGTTCTATGACCCCCAGAAGGGAGCGGTCGAGGT
>JAUMFR010000007.1:0-2761 GCA_032119755.1 Solirubrobacterales bacterium
GCGGCGACAGGACCTGTTCCTGATCGCTGCGGTCACGACGGTGATCGTGATCCGCCTGCAGCTCTGGATAACCAACTATCCATCTCTGTCACCAGGCGATCTGCACATCGCCCACCTGCTGTGGGGAGGCGTGTTCATGGTTGCCGCGATCTGGATGCTGGCTTCCTATGTAGGCCGCCGGCTGGTCGCTCCAGCAGCGATCCTCGGAGGCATCGGCTTCGGCTTCTTCATCGACGAAGTCGGAAAGTTCGTCACCGCCGACAACAACTACTTCTTCCAACCCACCGCAGCGATCATCTACGTGGTCTTCATCGCACTCTTCCTGATCTCGAAGTGGACCGGCGCCCGTCGAATGGGCAACCGCGAGCGCCTGGCCAACGCCGCAGCCCTGGCCAGCGAGAGGTTCATCGACGGCATGAGTCCATACGAACGTCAGATGGCCATCGATCTGCTCGAGCCTATCCGTGCCAACGAACGGGCGAGCGAGCTGCTCGACTTCATCGAGCGAACCAGACCCGACGGAGAGGAGGAGCCCGGCCGACTCGAGCGCCTCGTCATCTGGATGCAACGCACATACGAGGACTGGGTGCAGACTCGCTGGTTCCAGGTCGTCATGACCGCTGTGGTGATCCTCGCGGTTCTGCTCACGGCAGCCGGGATCGTGGTCCTGATCTTCTTCTCGAGCGGTTCCAGCTCACTTGCGCCGCCCGGGTACCGGGCGGACGGTCTCGGAAATCTCAAGGTGGGCAACTTGATCCCACTGATCTCGAGTGCGATCACGAGCGTGATCGGGATCGCAGGGCTGATCCCGCTACTGCGGGGCAACCGAGCCACGGCCTATCGGCGCTTCCGACTCGCCCTACAGATCTCGATCTTCATCACCTACCCCTTCATCTTCGCCGAGAGTTCGTTCTCGGCGGTAACCGGACTCCTGCTCACGCTTGCGGCGTTGGGAACGGTCTCGGCGATGCTTCGTCAGGAATCGAAAACACCACCGCCGCCAGCTCCACGATGAGTCGGAGCGGCCTCCCTGATCAGAGGCCCGACATGAACGACCCCAAGTTGGACGAGAGTCCGGCGGCGATCATCAGCAAGACGGAGGGGACCAGCAACAGGGCTACCACGAGCTGGATCCGTGGTGAGGAGCGCGCGGCGCGCTCGGAGATCAATCGCCGCTGATCGTGCCTGAGATCCTCGGCCTGCTGTCGAAATCGCTCTCCGAGAGGCGACCCGAACCGCGCGGATCGCTCGATCGTGGCCGCAAGCGTTGCGACCTCCCGGCTCGGAACCCTGGTTCTGAGTCCCGCTAAGACCTCACTTCGGGTCGAACCGTATCTGCGCTCTACCGACAGTGCGGCCAACTCCAGGCCGAGGGGTCCGTCGGACGGGGAGGCGCCTGACAGTGCACGCAGTGGTTCCTCGCCGCTGCTGATCCCATTGGCCGCGAGATCCAATGCGTCGGACAACAGGCGCTCGATATCTCGCACGCGCCGACGCGCATACCACTCCAATGCTGCATCCGGAGCGAAGAACAATACGAAGGGAAGCGCCAGGTAGAACGCGATGGTTGCACGTCCACCTCCGAGCACCGAGATCATTCCGGCGCAGAGGCCCATGCCGATCACGAGAAAGGCTCCCTTGAAGGCCATCAATTGCGAAGTCTCCATACGGTGGCCGAGCCCTGACCTCCGCAGCCTGTGCTCGGTGCCGAGCGAATCGAAGACCTCCGACAGGCCCTTCCTCCCACCTGGCCACGGAACCTGCAGATCTGCGAGGCGAGCAGAGATTGAGACGAACCATGCCCCATGCCCACGGATCAGATCGTAGGCGCCCAGCCCGGCCAGCAGGATCGTGATCCCGCAGAGGATCAGGATCATCTCTCGGCCGATCTACCGAGGCGTTTCACTGCAAGCAGCCCGATGAGCTGAAGCAGCCCTGCCAACGAAAGCAACAAGGTCGAGGCCGGGTCGGTGAGTATCCCCGCGAAGAATCCCGGGCTGACGACCTCGGCGAAAAGGGCCGCACCAGCAGGCATCGCGACCACGAGCATTCCCGTGTAGCGGGCCTGCGCGGTGGCGGAGTTCGCATCCTTGAGGGCCCTCCTCCTGCTCCGGTCAGCCTCGCCGAAGCGGCGCAGAAGGACGACCAGATCTCCTCCGCTCTTGGTACCCGAAATCAACATCGTAACCAGCGCATCGATCCGTTCAGACCCCACTCGCCTCGAGAGTCCATCGAGCGATTCGCGTGCACTCAGGCCGAGATCGAGATCCACCCGGACGCGGGCGAACTCCTTGGCCGGTGGTCCCTGAAGGGACCTACCCGCCTCGAGAAGGGCGCCTTGGAGGGAAGCTCCGCCGGACAAGGAGTCGCTGAGAGTCGCGGTCACCTCGGGGATAGCGATCTCGACCTGCATCCGATATCGCGACCGGCGATGCTTGATGACCGCGAAGGCAAGGGCGGGGCCTGCGGTCGCGAGGAGCATCATCGGTCCGACCCCAGCAACGAGAACGGAGAGCAGGAGTACTGCCCCACTCGCGACCACCCCCAGTCGCCGGCGCTCACCTCGATCCGGGAGATACCCCTCGTCACCTGCACGCCGGAGAGGGATCAAACTCGAGCGCAACCACTCCGTCTAGCCAGGGATGGAACGAAACACGTCATTCGCTGCGAACGACAGCAGCGCCCCCGCCGCCACTGCGCCGATCATGATGGTCAGTGAGTTCTGGAGGGTCATTCCCACGTGGTCCCGTTCATATCCAGG
>JAUMFR010000008.1:0-1662 GCA_032119755.1 Solirubrobacterales bacterium
ACCACGGCTCGCGCCCTGCGCACGAATACGCGCTCGAGCAAGCCGCGGTCCTCACCGTGACCGAGCACCACCGGAATCCGCTTGCCGCGGGCAAACCGCACGGCCGAGGCTTCGGGCTCGAGCTCGAGCGCAACCACGCCGACGCCGTGCTCACGCAGATACGAGCAGAGCCGCAGCCCCACCTGGCCCATGCCGACCACGATCACGTGATCCCGACGCGGGACCACACGCTTTCCCACTATCCCGGTGAGGCGAGGGTCCAGCAGCCAGCGAATCAGACCGGCGGTGAAGAGCGCAGCGAACCCGAGCGTGATGATCATCCCCGCCGCCGAGGCGAGCTTCAGCCATCCCGGCCCCTCGCTCACAGCTGGCTCGGCCTGCACGGTGGTGAGGGTGCGGATCGAGCCGTAGATCGAGTCGACCAGTCCGAGGTCTGTCGCGAGCAGCAGCAGGAGGATGTCGGCGACGATTATCGAGGCGAGGCCGATCACTCCGGCCACCAGGATCTTCGCTTCCGCCTGGACGGGTTTGACCAGGGAGACGAGTCGGTCGACCAAGCGCAGAGCGGCAGAGGTTCGCACCCGTCCGGCAGCCTCCAGGCAGGGCTCGGCCAGCAGGGCGGCCGAACCTTCGGCAAACGAGAGCACCTCGCATTCGGGCACCGCGGTTCGGAGTCTCTCTGCGACCGTGCGATCGAAGATCGTCACCACCAGGTGGATGCCGGGCGTGATCGCTTCGACCAGCAACGCCAGCCTCAGAGCCAGCACGTCGTCGCGGGTGACTATCGCGACTGCGTCGGGCTTTGCGGAGAGAGCCTCGCCTACCTCTGCGTCGGTTGGGTCGACCAGTCTCTGTGAGCCCGCAGGCAGATTCTCCGCGGTCAGCCTCGCAAGCGAGCCATCGTCGCCCAAGAGGAGAATTCCCATACGAATACGGTAGGGAGGGGGTCGGTCGTGCCATCCGGAAATCGGGCTATATTCTCGGCAATGAAGCGTGCCCGTACAGTTCTGAGCCTGACCGCACTTGCCGCCTGTTCATTCGTCCTGACTGCGTGTGGCGAGAAGAACGAGCAGGTCAATTCGGTCGTGGACCAGGTCAAGAGCACCGCCACCGAGGCGATCGGCGGCGTCACGGCAGACTGTTCGCAGGGTCTGATGACCACTGCCGTCGAAGCCTGGGCAAAGACTCAGGGCGGAGGGGAGCAGGCGAACCTTCCGGGTGGTTCTGATTCCTTCAAGTGCGCAGATGGCTGGGCGGTTGCCTTCCCCAACGTCGGCTCGGGTGAGAACCAGATAACCGTCACCGTCGTGTTCGAGGCAGAGGGCCCGGTCTGGGTGCCTCAGGACCGCAGCAAGGTGTGCGGCAAGAACTCGCCGGTGCCCAAGTCTCTCTATCAGGACGCCTGCCAGACCAACTGATCTGCGTCGGCTCGGTAACTCGGGTCAGGCGAGCGAATAGGTCATCGCTACGTTCGCGATGACAACGGCGATGGTTACGGGGAACCCGGCTCGGATGTAGTCGAAAAACCGGTAGCCGCCCGGCCCCCAGACCATTGTGTTCGTCTGGTAGCCCATCGGAGTCATGAACGAGGCGCTTGCCGCAACCGCGATCGACATGGCGATTATCCGGCCGTCCATACCGGCCGCAGCAGCGATGCTGAGT
>JAUMFR010000009.1:0-4991 GCA_032119755.1 Solirubrobacterales bacterium
CTCCGGGACGGTGAGGATCCTGCGCGACGGTGAGGTGGTCGGAGAGATCGCGGTCGAGGCGCTGGTCGACGAGGCTCCCGCTTACGACCTCGATCCTGCCGAGCCGGGCGAGTGGATATACGGAAACGAGAACTCCCTGGACCGCCGAATCGGCGAGGTCGCCGGACTCGGCGTGGACGCAGCTGAGGACAGCGCAATCCTGGCGGCGCTGCTGGCCTCACCGAACATCGCCTCCAAGCGTTGGGCGTTCGAGCAGTACGACTCGATCGTCGGATCCCGCACTGGCAGCGGACCTGAGGCTGCCGATGCAGCCGTGCTCGACATACCCGAGGCCGGGGTCGCGATCGCCACCGCCATCGACGGAAACGGCAGGAGGGTCGCCTGCGATCCCTACCGGGGGACCATCGAGGGAGTGCTCGAGTGCACGGCCAACCTCGCGTGCGTGGGCGCGAATCCGCTTGGTCTGACCAACTGCCTCAACTTCGGCAACCCCGAGAAGCCGACCGTGGCGTGGCAGCTGACCAAGGCGGTCGAAGCGCTCACCGATGTCTGCAAGGAGCTCGATCTCCCGGTGGTCGGAGGAAACGTCTCTCTCTACAACGAGACCGCTGACGGCCCGATCTATCCGACCCCGGTCGTCGGCGTAGTGGGCGAGTTGGCGGATGCCACTCAGGTTCCCGGGCAGGCCTTCGAAGCGGGACAGACCATCGCGCTGGTCGGCCCATTTGCGCCCTCTCTCGCCGGCAGCGAGTTGGTGAAGCTGCGGGGAGAACTCGACCAGGGTCTGCCGGGAGTCGAGATCTCCGAGATTGCTGCCGCACAGGGAGCTGTACGCGACTCGGTCTCCTCTGCGGACGGTCTCACCGCGTGCCACGACATCTCCGACGGAGGTCTTGCATGCGCGATCGCGGAGATGGCGATCGCGGGGGAGACAGGAGCCGAGTGCGATCTGGACGGAATGATCGACGCTCGCGGTTGCTCCGGAGAGACCGCTCTGTTCGGAGAGGGCCCGGGGGGATTCATCGTCGCTGGGCCTGATGCAGCGCTGGAGGCGCTGGCGAGCCGGGGTGTCGAGGTGATCAGGATCGGGAGTACAGGTGGAACCCTCATCACGATCGCTGCCGCAGAGCGATCGGTCGCTCTTTCGCTCGCAGACGCTGCGAGCTGCTGGCGGTCCCTCGAAGGGAAGATGGTGTGAGGAGCAGATCTTCGGAAGCGGTCGAGAGCCGCTGCTACATTGGCCTTGCGGTGGCAATCAGCCAGCGTGAGGCGCCTCGGTCAAACTCTGGTCAGAAAGGGAATTGGTAAGGCTCGTGAGCGAGCAACCGGATGTCATTCCGGATCGCGACGGCCCGCGTGACGAATGCGGGGTGTTCGGTATATACGCACCCGGCCGCGACGTAGCCAGACTCACCTACTTCGGCCTCTACGCGCTTCAGCATCGAGGCCAGGAATCAGCCGGCATCGCGACCTGCGAGGGCGGTCACATCACCACGATGAAGGATCTCGGCCTGGTCTCACAGGTCTTCGACGAGGAGAAACTGCAGGCTCTGGCCGGAGACATGGCGATCGGCCATGTCCGCTACTCGACCACCGGGGGCGGGGCTTGGGACAACGCCCAGCCTGTCTGGAGGGATGACGGTCGGGAACTGGCCCTGGCACACAACGGAAACCTGACCAACGCGGTCGAGCTGTACAACGAACTACGCGAGCAGGGAATCACCCTTCGCGGTACCTCGGACTCGGAGATCATCGCAGCGCTGCTCTCGAGCCACGCATGCGAAGGCGGTGAGTGGATCGAAGACGCAGTTGCGCACGTGATGCCGCGCCTCCGGGGTGCCTACTCGACCGTCGTGATGACGAAACACGCGGTGGTCGCGTTCCGGGACCCCCATGGGGTGAGGCCTCTGGCGCTGGGCAAGCTCGAAGACCGCTTCGTGGTGGCGTCGGAGAGCTGTGCATTCGACATCATCGGAGCGCAGTTGATCCGGGAGATCCAGCCCGGAGAGTTCGTCTCGATGACCGAGCGTGGACTGGAGATGAAACAGGTGGTCGAAGCCGAGCGGCAGGCTCAGTGCGTCTTCGAACACATCTACTTCTCCCGACCCGACACCAGGCTCGAGAACCGCGTCCTCCAGTCGGTCCGCTCGAAGATGGGTGAGGTCCTCGCCCGTGAGGCCCCGGTAGAGGCCGATCTCGTGATCGCGGTACCCGATTCAGGGAACCCTGCGGCGACCGGATACGCGCGGGCCTCGGGGCTGCCGAAAGACGACGGGCTGATCAAGAACCGCTACGTCGCCCGGACCTTCATCCAGCCGGGCCAGGAACTGAGACAACACGGCCTGAGGATGAAATTCAACCCGCTTCCGGAGATCATCGCTGGGAAGCGGCTCGTAGTGGTGGACGATTCGATCGTCCGAGGTAACACGATGCGGCAACTGGTCGGCATGCTGAGGGAAGCCGGCGCCAAAGAAGTCCACTTGAGGATCTCCTCGCCGCCGATCAAGCACCCGTGTCACTACGGGGTCGACATGAACACCCGTGAGGAGATGGTCGCCCACGAGCGGAGCGTGGAGGAGATCGCCGAAGAGATCGGAGCGGACTCCCTCGCCTACCTCTCGCTCGAAGGCGTGTACGAGGCCGTCGGGACTCCGCGCGAGCGGCACTGCGATGCCTGCTTCAGTGGGCTCTACCCGATCGGAGAGATCGAAGAGCACAACGGCAAGTTCGCGCTCGAGGAGATCGCCGTGATCCCCGCTACCGGGCGCTGAACCGGCCCGCCCTGCCAATCGGAAGTGAGCGCTCTCCCGATCGCCATCCTCGCCTCAGGCGAAGGAACGAACCTCCAGGCGCTGCTCGACGGACCGGCAGCCAAGGGCATGGTTCGGATCGTCGGAGTTGCATCCGACAAGGTGGATGCGCCAGCTCTCACCAGAGCTGAGGCTGCGGGGATCCCTACCGGGAGGTTCCCCACCAGCGAGTACGCGGACCGTGCAGCACGGGATCTGGCGCTCGCCGATTGGCTGGAGGGTCAGGGAGCGGAGCTGATCGTGAGTGCCGGTTACATGCAGTTGCTGGATCAGGACTTCATCACGAGATTCGACCAGAGGATCATCAACGTGCACCCCTCTCTGCTGCCGAGCTTCCCGGGAATGGACGCGATCGGACAAGCGCTGGAAGCCGGAGCCTCCGAGACCGGTGTGACTGTCCACTTCGTCGACGAGGGCGTGGACACCGGCGAGGTGATCGCCGCGTCCACCGTCCCGATACCCGCAGGAATGTCCCGCGGGGAACTCGAAGAGGCAATCCACACCGCTGAACACCGCCTGCTGCCCGAGGTGGTGACCGCGATAGCACGCGGGAAGATCGTGACCGGTGGGGGATCGAGGCGATGAATCTCCACCGGTGCGCATAGACTCGGACTCGATCGGATCGACCCGATGACGCCACCCACCAGAGACGACATACCCCACCAGCCGATCGGTGAGCCGATGCCGGTGAAGCGAGCGCTGATCTCGGTCTCCGACAAGGCGGGGGTCGCTGAGTTCGCGCGGGGACTCGCGGATATGGGCGTCGAGATCATTTCCACCGGTGGGACGCTGGCGATGCTCTCGGAGGAGGGGATACCGGCCAGATCGGTCGAGGAGCTGACCGGATTCCCCGAGATCCTCGACGGGCGGGTCAAGACTCTCAATCCGAAACTGCATGCGGCGCTGCTTGCCGTCCGCACCGACCCCGATCACGCGAAGACCCTCGAAGAACACGGCATCGAGCCCATTGACCTCGTCTGCGTAAACCTCTACCCGTTCGAGCGCACGATCGCCAAGGGAGACGTATCGGAGCGGGAAGCGATCGAGAACATCGACATCGGAGGCCCGACGATGATCCGCGCCGCAGCCAAGAACCACGAGTTCGTGGCGGTCGTGGTGCGGCCGGAGAGCTACGACGCGGTACTGGACGAGTTGAGGGAATCAGGAGAGTTGTCGGCTACCACCCGTCACTGGTTCGCCCAGACGGCGAGGTACGACGCGGCGATCAGCCGATGGTTCGCCCGACAGTACGAGCAGTTCCCCCAGCACTGGACGGTGTCCTGGGAGAAGGAGATGGAACTCACCTACGGAGAGAACCCCCACCAGCGAGCGGCTCTCTATGTGGACGCCAAGGGGGATTCCCATGTCCTGAGCAACGTGGCCAAGCTGCACGGCAAGCCGCTGTCGTTCAACAACGTGCTCGATCTCGACTCGGCCCGGGGACTCCTGGGCGACCTCGACGGAGCCGGTTGCGTAATCGTCAAACACAACAACCCTTGCGGCGCCGCGGAGGCAGCTGATCTGGCGGGCGCCTACGAGCGGGCCCTTGCCTGCGACCCCCTCTCGGCCTTCGGGGGGATCGTCGCGCTCAACCAGCCTGTCGACGAAGCACTGGCCGAACGCCTGCACGAGCTCTTCATCGAGGTCCTGATCGCGCCGGAATACTCCGAAAAGGCGCTCGAGATCCTGCAGCAGAAGGAGGCGATACGGATCCTCCGTGATGACGAGTCGCGACACCATCAGATCGAGCCAGATCTCAAGCGGGTGCGTGGAGGACTCCTCGTTCAGGACCCGGACGGGACACCGGAGACGAAAGAGATGATGGAGGTAGCCACCGAGACCCAACCGACCGAGCAGCAGTGGAAGGACATGCTGTTCGCGTGGAAGGTGTCGCGCCGGGTCAAGTCGAATGCGATCATCCTCGCCAGAGACGGTGCGACGATCGGTATCGGTGCGGGCCAGATGAGCCGTGTCGACTCTGTTCGACTGGCGGTCGAAAAGTGCCGAATTGCGTTCGAGGGAGGGGCCGACGCCTCGCTCGAGGGGTGTGCGGTGGCCTCCGATGCCTTCTTCCCCTTCGCCGACGGTCCCGAACAGGCGATCCAGGCCGGCGCGACGGCGGTGATCCAGCCCGGTGGCTCGAAGCGCGACGACGAGGTGATCGCCGCCTGCGACGCGGCT
>JAUMFR010000010.1:0-5429 GCA_032119755.1 Solirubrobacterales bacterium
GACGGGGGCGCCGAAGCGCCCCGGTCGAATTCCTTATGTCCTTTTCTGCCTTACCCCGCCGGCTGCCGGGGCGGCAATGTGTGAAGGGCTCCACATGGAGTGGAGCCCTTCGGTGCTACTCGATGACTTCTGTCACCACGCCGGATCCGACGGTACGGCCGCCTTCGCGAATCGCGAAGCGGAGACCCGCGTCCATGGCGATCGGCTGGATCAGCTCGACCTCCATCTCGGCGTTCTCGCCCGGCGCCACGAACTCGCGGCCTTCGGGGAGAGTCACCACTCCGGTCACGTCGGTGGTCCGGAAGTAGAACTGCGGCCGGTACCCGTTGGTGAACGGCGTGTGGCGTCCGCCCTCTTCCTTCTTGAGGCAGTAGACCTCGGCCTTGAACTTGGTGTGCGGGGTGATCGAACCCGGCGCGCAGAGAACCTGGCCGCGCTCGATGTCCTCGCGATCGACTCCTCGGAGCAGGCAACCAACGTTGTCGCCGGCCTGACCCTCGTCGAGCAGCTTGCGGAACATCTCCACACCGGTGACGACGGTCTCGGTCGTGTCCTTGATTCCCACGATCTCGATCTTGTCGTCGGTGTGCACGATGCCCTGCTCGATACGACCGGTAGCCACGGTGCCACGACCGGTGATCGAGAACACATCCTCGACCGGCATCAGGAACGGCTTGTCGAGCTCACGCTCAGGCTGCGGAATGTAGTCGTCCAGAGCCTGGGCCAGCTCGAGGATCGATGCCTGTGCATCGGCATCTCCCTCGAGTGCCTTCAGGGCTGAGCCCTTGATGATCGGCACGTCGGAGCCCGGGAAGTCGTACTCGTTGAGCAGGTCGCGGACCTCTTCTTCGACCAACTCGAGCAGCTCCTCGTCGTCGACCATGTCGACCTTGTTGAGGAACACGACGACCGAAGGCACATTGACCTGACGGGCGAGCAGGATGTGCTCACGCGTCTGGGGCATCGGGCCATCAGGGGCCGACACGACCAGGATCGCCCCGTCCATCTGGGCTGCACCCGTGATCATGTTCTTGACGTAGTCGGCGTGACCGGGGCAGTCGACGTGCGCGTAGTGACGGTTGTCCGTCTCGTACTCGACGTGAGAGGTGGCGATGGTGATGCCTCGCTCCTTCTCCTCCGGTGCGTTGTCGATCTCCTCGAACGACTTCACCTCGGTGCCGCCCTTCTCGGCGAGCGTCTTCGTGATGGCGGCCGTAAGGGTCGTCTTCCCGTGGTCGACGTGGCCGATGGTTCCCACATTCACATGGGGCTTGTCGCGATCGAACTTCTCCTTGGACATCTCGCTCCTTCTTTCTTTTCTTCCGTATTTGCGAAGTCGTTTACAGGTGAATCAGCCGCAGCGACCGGAAAATCCCCGGCTCGCCGGAAATGGTTCGGTTGCTAACCGACGCGTGGAAATATAGACACACAGGCGCAATCAGGCACGCTCACGAGCCCGTCCCGACCGGTTCCCCGGATCTGGATTCCACGATTTCCTCAGCGATGTTGCTCGGAACCTCTTCGTAACGCTCGAACTGCATCGTGTAGGTGGCACGACCCTGGGTCGAGGACCGCAGGTCGGTTGCATATCCGAACATCTCCCCGAGGGGGACGAAAGCCTGCACTGCAAGCGCGTTTCCACGCTGATCCTGCCCTTGGACCTTGCCGCGGCGGCGGGAGAGGTCTCCGATCACATCGCCCAGGAAGTCCTCGGGGGTCACGACCTCGACCGCCATCACGGGTTCGAGGAGCACCGGCTTGGCCTTGCGGGCGGCTGCTTGCAAGGCCATCGATCCGGCGATCTTGAACGCCATCTCAGAGGAGTCGACATCGTGGAAGGAGCCGTCGATCAGCTCGACCTTGACATCGACCATCGGGTAGCCAGCCTTCACACCGGAGCCGAGTGCCTCCTCTATTCCCTGCGCGACGGCCGGGATGTACTCACTCGGGATCGATCCACCCTTGATCTTGTTGTCGAAACTGAAGCCCTCGCCGGGTTCGGGCGCGATGTTGATCACCACGTGTCCGTACTGACCACGGCCACCAGTCTGACGGACGAATTTGCCCTCGACCTTTTTGGCCGCATCGCGAATCGTCTCGCGATAAGCGACCTGTGGCTTGCCGACGTTTGCGTCGACATTGAACTCTCGAAGCAGACGATCCACGATCACTTCGAGGTGGAGCTCGCCCATGCCGTGGATCACGGTCTGACCGGTCTCCTCGTCGCTCTCGATCTGGAAGGTCGGATCCTCCTCCGCAAGACGGGCGAGGCTTTCTCCGAGCTTTTCCTGGTCGGACTTGGTCTTAGGCTCGATCGCAACCGCGATCACGGGATCGGGGAACTCGATCTGCTCGAGCATGATCGGCGCGTCCGGCGCGCAGAGGGTGTCGCCCGTGCCGGTGGCCTTCAGCCCCACTCCGGCCAGGATGTCGCCCGCGTGGCACTCCTCGATCTCCTCACGAGTGTTTGCGTGCATCAAGAGCAGTCGCCCGATCCGCTCGGTCTTGCCGGTGCTGGCATTGAGCACTCGACCGCCAGCCTGGAGCTTCCCGGAGTAGACGCGGAAGTAGGTCAGCTTGCCGACGTAAGGGTCGCTCATCACCTTGAAAGCGAGCGCAGAGAAGGGCGCGTCGTCCTCGGCGGGACGGGTGGCTTCGGTTCCCTCATCCTCACCCTTCTTGGCCGGTTCCACACCTTCGACCGGGGGCACCTCCAGCGGAGAGGGAAGCAACGAGACGATTGCGTCTAGGAGTGGCTGGACACCCTTGTTCTTGAAAGAGGATCCACAGAGGACCGGGGTGACGGTGAGGTCGATGGTCGCCTTGTGTAGCGCCGCGATGATCTGCTCCTCGGGGATCTCTTCGTCGTTGAGGTAGGCCTCCATCATCGCGTCGTCGTAGTCGGCGCAGGCTTCGATCATCTCGGTGCGGGCCACAGCAACGGCATCGGCCATGTCGGCGGGGACCTCTTCGACCTCGAACTCGGTACCGAGATCGTCCTTCCAGACGAGCGCCTTGTTTGCGACCAGGTCCACCACACCCTGGAGCTCCGCCTCTTGGCCGATCGGAAGCTGGATCGGAATGGCGTTTGCTCCCAGTCGGTCCCTGATCGTCTCCACTGCCGCTGAAAAATCCGCTCCCGTGCGATCCATCTTGTTGATGTAGGCGATTCGCGGAACCTGATACTTGTCGGCCTGGCGCCAGACGGTCTCGGACTGCGGCTCGACGCCAGCAACCGAGTCGAAGACGGCTATCGCGCCGTCGAGGACCCGGAGGCTCCTCTCGACCTCGACCGTGAAGTCGACGTGGCCAGGAGTATCGATGATGTTGATCCGGTGGTCATTCCACTCGCAGGCGGTCGCTGCCGAGGTGATGGTGATCCCACGCTCCTGCTCCTGCTCCATCCAGTCCATTACTGCCGCACCTTCGTGAACCTCACCCATCTTGTGGGTGCGTCCGGTGTAGTAGAGGATGCGCTCGGTCGTCGTGGTCTTGCCCGCGTCGATGTGGGCCATGATCCCGATGTTCCTGGTGTTCTCGAGCGAAAAGCTGCGTGCCATTCTCGTTGCCTCTGTTCTGGTCGGTGGTCTGGGTCGACTTGGTCGCGCGGGGGTTCGAGCAAGAAAAAGGCCCTGAACGGGCCCGAGAAAGGAATTCCGATCGGTACCCGAAAAGCGCTTTTATCCTGAGCCGTCCTCCATCGTCGAACGAGTCGTTTACCTTTGCCCGGCGACGCAGCGCGTCTTCAGGCACAAGCGGTCTCGCAAGATAGCAGCAGGCAGGCGTGAGCGCAGGAATGACCGTTTCATCCGTCCCACTCCGAGGGAACCATCTCCGACAGAGACCAATGATCGAGACAATCCGAACACGAATCGAAGCATCCCCTCTGGCCCTTGCCGCCTATGGCCTGATCGCTTTGATCTGGGCCATCAGGTTGGCGATAGAGGGACTGGACGGCCCGGTCTTCTCCGACGCCGGGGCTTACCTCTACGCAGGCAACTCGCTACTGACCGGACATGGACTCACCTCACCGGACGGCGAGTTGTTCCACCCCCACGGTCCGGTGGGACCGGTTCTCATCGCGGTCGCGAGCAGCCTGGTCGGCACCGATCCCTTCACCGGGCCGAAGCTCGTATTCGCGATCTTCTTCCTCGCATCACTCGTCGGCACGGTGCGGATCGCGCAACTGCTCGGCGGTGACAGGGCCGGCCTTTGCACCTCGATAGCCCTCGCGGCGGTTCCATTCGTCTGGAGCGGATTCCTCGAGGTCCTGATCGACCAGCCGCAACTGGGCATGATCGTTGCCACGATCCTCCTGCTGATGACCCCAACGCCAGCGAGGGTCGTCATCGCAGGTGTGATCTTCGGCCTCTGCATCCTGACCAAGGAGACAGTGGCGCTGGCTGCGATCATGCCACTCGCGTGGTTGGGGACCCTGCCGGGGCGCGAGGTCAAAAGGATCCTGCTGCAGTTCATAGGTGCGATCTTCGTCACCGCCTTCTGGTGGTGGGTCCTCGTCTGGGTCGACAGCGCGGTCGTGTTCCCGTTCGACCAGATCGGTCGGGTAGCAAGCAGGTCGACCGAGCGCTTCGGGATCGGCGTGGAAGAGGTCTTGAGCTTCGCCGTGCTGGTGGCTGCCTGGGTCTGGTTCGTGATGCGAGAGAAGGGCCGAGCCCCATCCCGGTTGGTGATGCTGGCGGGTCTCGGCATGGTGCCCCCCACGATCATCGCCGTCTCCAACCAGCTCGACTTCCGCCAGCTCTTGGTGATCAGCGCCCTCACGTGCATCGCCGGGGGGGTCGCACTCGCCAGATGGTTGCGGGAGAACTCCTCCTCGAAGCGGATGAGCGGGCCGTACCAGTCCTTCAAGGTCGTGACGGGAGCGATCATCGTGGTCGCGGTGGCCCTCGTGGCGAGGGCGCAGATCGTGACTCAGCCGGGGGATCCACTGAACCTCGGCACGATCGTCTGGTGGCTGAACGAGAGCACCGTGCCCGAAGAGCAGATAGCGATCACCTATGCCTACCGCCGCGAGATCCTCTCGCGGATTGACCATCCGCTGAGGATCGGCACCGTGATCGATCTTCGGAACGGAGAGGAACGGACCAACGAGAGTCGCGACACGCGACTCCGCCTCGCGGGCTGTGGCTACTGCCGCGAGGGAGAGACGGCAGCTGACCGTGGGGAGAAGGCAGCCGACAGCGGGTGGGTCGATCTGATCTCGGTGCGCCGGGCCTTGGTCAATCCCGACAACGAACTGATAGTGATAGCGCGGGCACCGTCACTCGCGAAGGTCTTGATCAAGTACTTCCCGGCGATTCGGTTCAAATACCACGACGCCCAGGGAATAAACGTGTTCGTGCTCAGCGTCGATCACGATCGACTGCCGAGCGAGGCCGAGATCGACAGGATCCTCAGGCGGAATTCAG
>JAUMFR010000011.1:0-2024 GCA_032119755.1 Solirubrobacterales bacterium
CACCGAGAGCCAGGCCTGCCCCGCCTTGCCCGCGACGGAGGCCGTATTGACGATCAAGGCCTTGTGATGTTCGGCGCCCGCCTCCCGCAGCATGGGGAGACACTCGCGGGTCATCAGCATCAGCGATCGCAGATTCACCTCTATCTGCAGATCCACCTTCTTTGCCGTCAACTCGTGGATCGGTTCCCCCATTCCCACGCCAGCGTTGTTGACGAGGACATCGAGTCTTCCGAAGGTCTCGCGGTGCGCTGCGACGACGCCCTTCATCTCGTCCTCGTCGGCTATCTGGGCCGCTATCGGATTGACCTCGTGACCCTCGCTGCGGAGGGTTTCGGCGGTCGCCTCCAGCTTTTCCGGCCGGCGTGAGGAGATCGTGAGGCCGTAGCCGTCCTCGGCAAGAGCACGCGCTATCGCCAGCCCTATCCCGCTGGAACCACCTGTCACAAGTGCTGCCCTCTCGGCCATCTCTTCCCTTCCTTCGTTTCGCTAGGACTCTCTGGCAGGGGAGGCTAGAGCGAACCCCGTAGGATTGAGTCGTGACCCGAAGCAGGAAATTCATCCCGGCTGCGCTCTCCGCGGCGGTCTTGGCCGTTCTGGTGACGGCCTGTGGAAGCGATGCCGGCTCCGGCGCGGTTTCGCAGCCCGCTCCGCCTGCATCCGAGTTCCCGTCCCCGGACGGGCAGTCGCTGGAGCAGGTGCTCTCGAGCGCCGGTAAGCCGGGTCCCGTGGTAGCCCCCGGCTTCGGGGTCCTGGCCCAGGGAGAGAATCGATTCTCCTTCGCCGTGTTCGAGGTAGACCGGACACAGATCAGGGATGCTCAGGTCGCGATATACGCAGCGCCTGGTGCGGGCCTGAAGGGCAAAGCGATCGGACCTTTCCCTGCCCGGATTGAGGACATCACGACCGAGGAAAAGTACCGGGCCCAGACGACAGCGAGCGATCCCGATGCCGCGACCGTCGTGTACGTCGCCGATGTTCCGCTAGACCGCAAGGGCAAGTGGGCATTCGGCGCTCTGGTCAAGAACGAGGATGGCTCCTACGGAGCGAGCGTGGTGCCGACCCCTGGTCTGGTCGGCCAGTACGAGGGCATTCCTCAGCCCGGAGACAAAGCACCTGTCATCTCCACACCGACGATCGACAGCGTCGGCGACGTGTCCACCATCGACACCCGCATACCTCCGAGCAGCATGCACGACGAGGATTTCGCCAACGTGGTCGGGCGCAAGCCGGTGGTCCTCCTGTTCGCAACTCCGCAGCTGTGTCAGAGCCGCGTGTGCGGACCGGTGGTCGACGTGGCAGAGCAGACCAAGGCCGAGTACGGCGATCGGGTCGCGTTCATCCAGATGGAGATCTATCGCGACAACGATCTGGCGAAGGGACTCCGTCCCCAAGTCGCTGCATTCAGGCTTCCGACCGAGCCTTGGCTGTTCGTGATCGACCGAGACGGCGTCGTTTCGACCGTGATCGAGGGTCCCTTCAGCGTGGCTGAGTTGGAGAGGGCCGTCGCCAAGGTCGCGGGCGGCTGAGCGCCCGTTCATCTATATCCTCGCTCCGAGCCCGGGATACCGGCGCTCCAGGGCCGGTAGCTCAGTTGGTTAGAGCAGCGGACTCATAATCCGTAGGTCGGAGGTTCGAGTCCTCCCCGGCCCATAGGTGTGGAGCCGAATATGCGTGGGCGGGTCGCCATTGGAGCGGACCGACCTGGTTTCAGGATTCGATTCGGTCCCAGCGTTCCCAGATGAAGCGGTAGTCCCAGGTCAGCCTGTGGGTCTTGATCAATTCCCGCCTGATCTCGCGGCGCATCCTGTGACTGCCCCTCATCCACTCGTGGAACTGGATCAGATAGGTGTCGACTCTGGGCAGAAGACCTGTCTCCGCCATTCGCGAGAGCAGTTCGTACTCACCGCCTTCGATGTTGATCTTCATCCCGGAGACCTGACCCAAGCCGAGTTCGTTCCATACCTCCGCGATATCTCTCAGCTTGCCGGTATCGACCTGGTCCCCTTTTTCTATCTGATGGATCG
>JAUMFR010000012.1:0-3184 GCA_032119755.1 Solirubrobacterales bacterium
TCCGGAGGTCCACCGATCAGCTCGCAGATCACCTGGGAGGCGTACGGCTTACAGAGGGCCTCCACGGCTTCGAACTCATCGGAGTTCATTGCTGCCAGCAGCAGCCCGGAGAAGAGATCCGCCACCCACGGCCTGTGGGACTCTGCTGCCTTGGGAGTGAAGTGGGGCGCAACCAGCGAGCGCAGGCGCTGATGATCCTCACCGTTGATATTGATGATGTTCCGATCGATCTCTTCACGCAGGGGACCGGAGTCGATTTCGAACAGATCGGCCACCTCGCGTCCGGGAAAGATGGCCGACTTGGAGCGAAGAATTTCCTCGGAGGCTCCTCTGTCGAGGACTACGGTGGCCATCGGTGTACGTGCGAGCCAGCCCGATCTGGCGAGTTCGGTTATCCGGGTATGCCAAGACTCGCCACCGAGCTCCGGATCTGTGTGATCGAAGGTAGGGAGATCGAGTTCGTCCAGTCTCCTCACGCCTGCGAGTCTCGCAGATGGTGGTAAATCTGCGATTGAGGCAGTGACGACGACCTAAAGTTCAGCGAGATGGCAGATCAATTGACAGGCATGCAGGTGGAGAGAGACGGCGAGTCCTACATCACGCTGCGCGAAAGTCGCGAAGCTGCCATTCGGACCGTGATCGACTTCGGACCGAGACGCGATCCGTCTCTGACCACCACTATCGGGTTCTTCGACCACATGCTCGAGATGCTCGGCTGGTACGGCGATATCGTGGTGGACGCCACCTATGAGGTGCGGACCTTCCGCCTCTCTCACGTCGTTTGCGAAGACATCGGACTCTCTCTCGGTGCCGCTGCCAACCAGGCGATCCGCGATCGCATCGCGGCCGGGGTCGAATCCTCGGGCTTCGCACTTGCAGCGATGGACGAAGCTACCGCTGAAGCGCAAGTCTCGTTCGAGGGAAGATCGAATGCGTTCGTCACACGCGGTGGAGCGTCGGATTTCGAGCGCGTAGAGGACATGCTCTGCGCTGATCTCGTTGCCTTCTTCGAAGGCTTCTCACAGGGAGGCAGATGTACGGTGCACCTCGACCTTCGTGAGGGCAGTCGTGATCCCCACCATGCTTGGGAGGCGGGTTTCCGCGCGTTCGCCAGGGCCCTGCGAGCTGCCTTGTCAGAGAATCCCCGCCGCGCGGGCATGACCGCAGGAGTCAAGGGAACTCTGGACTGAGTCATGACCGCGGTCATGACCTGTCAACGCTGGTCGGAGATGGACGAGTCGGCTCGAGCCGCTCTGCTCGATCGTGGAACAGCCGCCATCTTCGACCCCGAGATGCTGGAGTCGATTGATCGCTTGATCGAGGACGTCGCGCAGCGCGGAGACGCGGCTCTGGTCGATGCGCTCAAGAGGTTCGATAACTGTGATGTCCCCGCGAGCCGGTTGCTGGTGTCGGAAGAGGAGTTCGATGCCGCACGGAAGCAGGTCTCGGATCCGGTTCTCGAGGGAATAAGGGTCGGGATCGAGAACATCAGGACCTTCAACCAGCAACTGGTATCGGAGCAGGAGTGGCGGGTAGAGATCGCTCCTGGTATCGAGGCCGGTGAGAAGTCGACGCCGGTGGCGAGCGCGGGCCTGTTCATCCCGAGTGGAAAAGGTTCGTACCCGTCAGTGCTGGTCCAGCTCGGTACTCCAGCGACGGTTGCTGGTGTGCCGGAGATCGTCGTCGTCGTGCCCCCGTCTCCGGGCGGTGATGGCGAGGTCGATCCGGCCGTCTTGTGCGCAGCGAGGGAACTGGGGCTCACGCAGGTATTCCGAGCCAACGGACCATCCGGGGTGGCAGCGCTGGCGCTTGGCACAGAGACGATTCCGCGAGTGCGCAAGGTCGTGGGTCCCGGAAGCCCACCGGTCCAGGCGGCTCAGATTCTCTGCCAGGTGCGCGGGTGTCACACGCAGATGCTCTGCGGACCATCGGAGAGCTTGATCATTGCTGACTCCTCAGCCGATGCGGATCTCCTCGCAGCGGATCTCCTGAACGAGGCAGAGCATGGACCGGACTCCTCCTCTGTTCTGGTTACGGATTCACTCGATGTCGTCGAGTCGGTCGAAGCCCACCTGGCCCGCAGACTCGCACGTCTACCGGAGCCTCGTCAGGAGTTCGCACGGATAGCGTTGGGTCTAAATGGCGGGGCGATCGTCGTCTCGGATCTGGCCGAGGCTGCCGAGGTGGCCAACCTGTACGCGCCTGAGCACATGCAGCTGGCCACCGATGACGATGACTCCCTCTTGGAGTTGCTCGATCATGCGGGAGAGGTGCTTCTCGGTCAGGACACTCCTATTTCGCTTGCGAACTACGTCCTCGGGGTACCGGCCGCTCTACCGACTGGTTCCTTCGCTCGGGTGACGGGAGGCATCACTGCCGAGACCTTCAGGAAGAAGATGTCCGTTGCCCGGGCGAGCGGTGACGCTCTCTCACGCCTTTCCCCGGCTGTCGAGGCGCTTGCCGACCACGAAGGATTCCCTGCCCACCTCGAGGCGATACGGGCACGCCAGAAGAAGTCGTCGGACGCCGATTAGCGTGACAATCGACGGAGCATGAACGTCCTCCTCGCCGGAGCAATCGCTGCGCTCGGAGTCATGGCCGTGACCTGGCTGATCAGCCTGGCCGCTCGCGATGCCTCACTTGCGGATATCGCCTGGGGCCTCGTATTCGTCGCGGTCGCGTGGGCCGTCTATGCAGCGGGCGAACAGAGCGACGCCTCGCTTCTGATCGCGATACTCGTGTCGATTTGGGGCCTGAGGCTCTCCGGTTATCTGGCCTGGCGAAATCTCGGCCACGGTGAGGATCGTCGCTATCAGGCGATGAGAGCCAAGCGCCCTGCCACCTTTTGGATCTGGTCGCTGGTCGGGGTGTTCTGCCTTCAGGCCGCGATCGGCTGGGTGGTCTCTCTACCGGTCCAGTCGCTGGCCGCTCAGCTTGACGCCGTTTCCATCCTTTCCTGGGTCGGAGTTGTGGGTTTCGTGATCGGTATCGGCTTCGAGGCCACCGGCGATGCCCAGCTCGCCGCCTTCAAGCGTGATCCCTCCAGCAAGGGGAAGGTGATGGATCGTGGGCTATGGCGCTATACGCGCCATCCGAACTACTTCGGGGACGCGGTCGTCTGGTGGTCTCTCTGGCTGGTCGCCGTAGGGGCAGGAGCAGCGTGGTGGACCTTCGTCGGACCGGC
>JAUMFR010000013.1:0-1952 GCA_032119755.1 Solirubrobacterales bacterium
AACGAGCCGTCCATCATCCGCACGTAGGCGACGACACCGCGGTACTGGTCGAATTCGGAATCGAAGATCAATGCCCGCGGAGACGCGGCGGCATCTCCCGCAGGTGGTGGAACCTTGGCGACGATCGCTTCGAGCACCTCCTCGACCCCTTCGCCGGACTTGGCCGAGATCCGAAGTGCGTCATCCGGATCGGATCCGAGCAGGTCTGCCACCTCACCGGCCACCCGGTCGGGCTCGGCACCGGGCAGATCCACTTTGTTGAGCACCGGAATCAATTCCAGACCGGCATCGATCGCGGCGTAGGCATTGGCAACCGTCTGTGCCTCGACCCCTTGTGCTGCATCCACCACCAACAATGCCCCCTCGCACGCCGCGAGCGAGCGAGACACCTCGTATGAGAAGTCAACGTGCCCAGGTGTGTCGATCAGGTGGAGGTCGTAGGTATCGCTGTCGCGGGCCGTGTACGCAACCCGGACCGCCTGCGCCTTGATCGTTATTCCACGCTCGCGCTCGAGATCCATCGAGTCGAGTACCTGCGAGCGCATCTTCTTCGGGTCGACCGCACCGGTGATCTCGAGGATCCTGTCGGCAAGGGTCGACTTACCATGGTCGATGTGGGCGATGATCGAGAAGTTCCTGATCCGGTCCATGTCTGTGAGGCAGTATGGCGAGGACGCGCCCGCGCGGAACTAGTCGCGGATCCGACGCGCGACTCGCAGCAGCTGATGGGCCTCGGGGACCCTCATCCCAAGTACGGCGCCTATGTAGACAGCGCCCCCCACGCCGAGGGCCAGTCCGACCGAGAGGATTTGGGCGCCGAGTCCCGTTCCCAGCGCTCCCTCGAGCAGATTCCAGATTTCCCAGGATATTCCGGCGAGCAGCGCCGACGCGATCAGGACCCTGAGACTCACCGACAGCAGCCTCATTACCTCGAGCCCGCTCAATCGCTTTCGCAGGACGACCGACTGGAGCAGGGTCGAGATGGCGCTGGCGGCAGTGGTCGCAAACATGATCCCGGCTATCCCGTATGGCTCGTAGAGCGCTGCGGAGATACCTGCGGTCAGCGCGAGGTTCACGGCCGCGAACAGCGCCGGCAGCCAGGGCTCCTGCATGCTGAAGAAGGTTCGGTTCTGCATCGTCAGCAGTCCGTTGAACGGCAGAGACAGCGAGAGCCAGAACAGGGCGCTCGCCACCAGCACCGTCTGGGCCGAGTCGAATTCGCCGCGCTGATAGATCAACCGGACTATCGGTTCCGAGAGGACGAGGAGTGCGGCCATTGCCGGCACCGTGAGGACGATCACCTGCCTCATCCCGTTTCCGAGCGTATCGCGCAGCCGGCCGATCTCACCTCGGGAGGCATAGCGGGAGAGGGTGGGATAGAGAACCACCGTCAGGGCGACCACAGTCAGACCTTGAGGCAGGATGTAGAGACGGAACGCTTTGTCGATCGCAGCCGGACCTTCGGTCGAGACCAGCGTTCCGAAAAGACTGTTGATCAGGAGGTTGAAGTTGAGCAGGCCGATCGTGAGCATCACCGGAAGCATCAAGACGACGACCCTGCGCACATCGGGAGACCTGAACGCCTCCCTCAGGCGCGGCAACGAGAAGTCGAACGGGGTGTTGCGCAGATCCCAGGCGGGTATCGCCAGTTGGACGATGGTTCCCAGCAGGACTCCGATCGCGTACGCGTAGATCCGGTCCTCACCCTCCAGAGAAGGAGTCAGGACCAGAATTGTGGCGATGATCGCCAGGTTCCAGAAGATCGGAGCCACGGCAACGGCAGCGAAGCGGTGGAAGCTATTCAGGACGCCGGCGATCACGCTGGTGATCGCAATCAGGATCAGGATCGGGAACATGATCTGGGAGAGGACGATGGTCAGGGTCAGCAGTTCCCCCTTGAAGCCGGGCGCGAACAGCGGCACCAGGAACGGGGCTGCGAGCACGAATACAGC
>JAUMFR010000014.1:0-1648 GCA_032119755.1 Solirubrobacterales bacterium
ACGATTATGAAGAGGACCGAGGCCACGATCGGCGCAAGGGTCGTCTGGCTCCAGAGCTTGAGCACGCGGTGGCACTCGCGCGCTGCGAGCCAAGCGAAGCCGCTCCAGGGACGGGGAGTGTCGTTCATCCGCTCGCCCCGGCCTCGGATCCCGCGCCGACGGTTCGGAGGTAGACGTCTTCTAGAGACCCCCCTCCGTGGGATTCCTTGAGGCCTTTCGCGGTATCGCGGGCGACGATCCGACCGTTGCCGATCAGGGCGATGTCCTCGCAGAGCTCCTCTGCTTCCTCGAGGTAGTGGGTGGTGAGCAGGATGGTGGTCCCCTGCTCGTGCAGGCGGCGGATGTAGCGCCAGAGTTCGTGACGGAGTTCGAGATCGACTCCGGCGGTCGGCTCGTCGAGGATGACCAACCGCGGTTCGTGGAGGAGCGCTCGGGCGAGGAGCAGCCGGCGCTTCATCCCGCCCGACAGACGCGGAGCGCGGGTGTCGCGTTTGTCGGTCAGGTCGAAGACTTCCATCATCCGCTCGGCCCTTTCGGAGGCCTCGGCGCGGGTCATCCCGTAGTAGCCACCGTGGTAGAGCAGGGATTCCCTGACCGAGAGGAAGCGATCCAGGTTCGCTTCCTGCTCTGCCACGCCGAGCAGGCGTCTGGCCTGGAGAGAGCTTCCCTGGTGGCCGAACACCTCTATTTCGCCAGAGCTCGGCCGGATCAGGTTGCAGACCGCGCTGATCAGCGTCGTCTTTCCCGCTCCGTTCGGCCCGAGAAGACCGAAGAAGGAACCCTGCGGGATCTCGAGGTCGAGCGAGTCGAGGGCGAGCGGGCCGTCCTCGTACTGCTTGCTGAGGCCTCGAATGGAGAGTGCGGGTTGGTCGTTGTGTGAGATCACGGACCCATGATGACGGTCGGTCACGCCCGTCTGCCTCACGCCGACCCCCGAAGGCCCAAAAAGCTGTCGGGTTCCCTACGATTCCAGCGGTCAAGTCTGTCCACAAACCCCGACTCATCTAGGAGAGGAATCAACAAATGCCCAGAGCACGTGTGATGTTCGCTTACGGATGTGCCGTGGCGCTCGCTGCCTTCGCAGTGGGTTGCGGCGGAACCGACTCGAGTAGCGATACCTCGGGTTCGACTGATCTGTCCGAATGCACCCCCGACAAGCTGGAGACGGTGAGCTCAGGAGTGCTGACGGTAGGTACCGACAGCCCGGCCTACGAGCCGTACTTCGTCGACGATGATCCTTCCAACGGCAAGGGCTTCGAGTCCGCCGTTGCTTATGCGATTGCCGATGAACTCGGCTTCAGCAAGGATCAGGTCGAGTGGACGGTCGTGCCATTCAACTCGTCGTATGCACCAGGTCCGAAGGACTTCGACTTCGACGTGAACCAGATCTCGATCACGCCCGCGCGTGAGAAGGCAGTGGATTTCTCCGCTCCCTACTACACCGCCAACCAGGCAGTGATCGCGACCAACGGCACCGATGCGGCGAAGGCCACCTCGCTGGACGATCTCAAGAGCGCCACCATCGGCGTCCAGATCGGAACGACCAGCCTCACCGCGGTTCAGGACAAGATCGACCCTGACACTCAGGTGAAGGTGTTCGACACCTCCAACGACGTGGTCTCGGCTCTGAAGAATGGCCAGATCGACG
>JAUMFR010000015.1:0-3203 GCA_032119755.1 Solirubrobacterales bacterium
CACCGCCCCCCACGCGGCATCGATGTCGGCCTTGTGGGTTCGGGCAAGGCCGCAGACCGTGGGCCCCTCGACCCCCCTCGCGATCGCCTGAACGGCCTCGAAGTCACCCGGGGAGGTAATCGGGAAGCCCGCTTCGATCACGTCCACACCGAGTCTCGCGAGTTGTGTTGCGATCTCGACCTTCTCCTGAGTGTTCAGTGAGATCCCCGGCGACTGCTCGCCGTCACGCAAGGTCGTGTCGAAAATCCTTACCTGAGGGCCGTCTTCCGTCTGCCGCCCTCCGCTGCCTTCGTTCTCAGTCATCTCGTTGCTCCTTCTCTGATCAAGTGCGGATACCTCTTTGTCCTCGCGGCTATCGCGCCGCCCAGCGGTTATTCCCCCCGGAGGGGGAGGAGAAGGAGAAGCGCCAGGCTGTTGCCGACCGATCGATTCATCGGTTTCAGGGTAGCGAACGCCGAGTCGGTACCCGATGAATGCGGGGGACGCAGACGATCTTGCGTCAGGCCGTTGCTACGGCATGACCAGCGAAGAAGCCTTCGAGCTTGAGTATCTCGTCGATCACGTCGTCTGAAACAGGCGCATCGGTCGTGAGTGCCATCACGGCCTGCTCGGCCTCTGCCCCGACCGCCGCCGAAACGATGTTCACACCCCTTTTCCCGAATTCGCTCCCGACCAGACCGATCATTCCCGGCTGGTCCGTGTACCGGAAGATCGCGAGATTGTCAGCGAACGGGAGATAGAAGTCCTCACCCCACACCCTGACCAGATAGGGGACGTTACGAGGGCCTACGCCCGTGCCGGCCACCTCGACCCGGTCCTCACCTTCGCCCACCGAGACGGTCACGAGTTCTGTGAAGTCTTCTGACACCGGGTCGCTGGTCTCGATCACCTCGATGCCGCGAGCCTCACCGAGCTGCGCCGCATTCACGAGATTGACGTTCTCCTCGGTGTGCCCGCGAAGTGCCCCTGCGAGGACCGAAAGGGCCAGGATCCGCGTGTCCCGTTCCGCCAGGCGACCCTTGAACTCCACCCGGATGTCTCCGGGTACCCCGTCCCCCATCTCTTGCGCAAGCGCTCCGAGGCGTTCGCAGAGTGGCACGAAGGGCGCTATGGCCTCCATCTCTTCGGGGCGGACAGCCGCGATGTTCACCGCCGTCGTCACGACTCCGCCTGTCAGTGCGGCAAGGACCTGTTCCGCTGTGACTATTCCGGCCCGATCCTGAGCCTCCGCCGTAGACGCTCCGAGATGTGGGGTAACCACCACTCCCTCCATGCCGAATAGCCGGTGCTCGGTGAAAGGCTCGTCAGGGAAGACGTCCAGAGCCGCGCCTCCAACCAAGCCCGAGTCCACCGCATCAGCGAGCGCGTCGAGGTCGACCAACTCGCCTCGCGCACAATTGACTATCCGTACGCCGGGTCGCATCTCCGCCAGAGAGTCCGCACCGATCAGTCCAACCGTCTCTGGTGTCTTCGGCAGGTGCAGTGAGATGAAATCCGCATGACCGAAGATCTCGGCCGGATCGTCGACTCCTTCGACTCCGAGCTCCTTGAATCGCTCTGGTGCGACGAACTTGTCCAGTGCGATCACCTTCATCTCGAAACCCAGGGCACGCTGGGCGACCAATTGGCCGATACGTCCGAACCCGAACAGGCCGAGGGTCTTCCCGTAGAGCTCTCCCCCACCGAAGCTCGCCCGCTCCCACTTGCCCGAGGTAAGCGACTCGTGTGCGGCAGGAATGTTCCTGCAGAGCGAGAGGAGCAATCCCATCGTATGCTCGGCCGCCGCGACCGAATTCGCCTCGGGGGCATTTGCGACGACGATTCCGCGCTTGGTCGCGGCATCGAGGTCGACGTTGTCGACCCCGGTTCCAGCTCGACCAATCACGCGTAACCGTTCACCCTTGGAGATGAGATCCTCATCCATCGTGGTCGCGGACCGGATCAAGATGCCATCAAACTCACCGATCCGAGTCGAGAGCTCATCCTCGCTCCAATCGACCCCCATCTCTACCTCACAGGCATCGGCCAAGAGAGATACGCCAGCCTCGGCGATCTTCTCCTTGACCAGGACCTTGGGTCTGCCTGCCGACATCAACGGCGCTGCCTATCCAACCGGCGCCGGGCTGCCTGCCTCCACGAACACCCGTTGGGCCGCTGCCGCTGCCGTACCAGGCTCTACCTCGTACCCGAGGTCGCGCAGAGAGTTCTCCAGGGCGGTAAGCGAGATGAGTATGTCGAAGGCTCCGAAATAGCCGCAGTGTGCAATGCGAACGATCTTTCCCTTGAGATCGTTCTGGCCACCTGCTGCGGTCACCCCATAGGAGTCGCGCATCAGCTTGGGCACCTGAGCACCATCGATCGACTCGGGCAGATGAGCTGCGGTCACGACATTGGACCCTTCGAACTGGACACCGAAACGCTCCAGCCCCAATCCGTCTACTCCTGCGCGCGCTGCGCGAGCCAAGATGGCGTGTCGCTCGAAGACCTGCGGCAAACCCTCTTCGAGGATCTGCTGCAGCGCCACGTCGAGCGCGAGCCAAAGGGTCACCGCAGGAGTGAACGGGCTGCTCGGTGGAGACTGAGCCTGTCCTTTGGCTGTCCGTCCCCAGTCGAAGTAGAACCGATTTCCCTCGCGCTCGGTGGCAATCGCCATGGCCTTTTCGCTGACGGACGCGAAGGCCAGTCCCGGAGGAGCCATCAGCGCCTTCTGGGATCCCGAGATCACGACATCGACACCCCAGTCGTCCTGCGGAAGGTCGGCGGCAGCCAGTCCCGAGATGGCATCGATCACCGCGATGGTGCCGTGTTCCCGTGCTGCTTCGGCTATCCCCCGAACATCGTGTACGACCCCTGTCGAGGTTTCGGAGAGGGTCGCGAACACAGCGCGAGGGGTCTGCTCCATCGAACCGAGCATCCGGTCTATCGCCTCACCGTCGATCCGATCTCCCCACTCGAGGTCGAGATGGGTCAGGTCGACGCAGTAGGAGCGACAAAGGTCAGCCCAGCGCTCTCCGAACTTCCCGGCTGAAGCGACCGCCGCTACATCACCGGGAAACAGCAGGTTCGACACAGCGGATTCCAGAGCGCCGGTACCGGAGGATGCGAATGAGAGCACCTCGTTCTCGGTCTGGAAGACCTTCTTGAGATTCTCGAGGGCGCGATCGTGGATCTCCATGAAGGCCGGCGCCCGGTGGTAGGGGATC
>JAUMFR010000016.1:0-7700 GCA_032119755.1 Solirubrobacterales bacterium
TCCGAGCGGTGCTGGTTCCTCGCTCCATTCCAGGCTTACGCCGTACTCCGAGCCATCGCCGAAGGCATCGCGCATCGCATCTGGGAGGTACGAGATGTTGGCAATCACCTCGCCCACGCCATGGCGCTCGAGCAGGTTCAGTATGTGGCCCATCACCGGCCGGTTCGCCACCGGCGCGAGCGGCTTGGGGATCAGGTCGGTCAGCGGGCGGAGCCGGGTGCCGAATCCGGCAGCCAGGATCATCCCCCGCATCGGCTCAGGTGCCCTGATCCCAGGAGGCCAGGTACTTGGCCTGGACCTCGGTCAACTCATCGATGTGCACGCCGAGAGCGGAGAGCTTGTGGCGGGCGATCATCGCGTCCACATCCTCCGGCACCGGGTAGACCTTCTTCTCCAGGTCAGCGGCGTTCTGCACCATCCACTCCGAGGCGAGCGCCTGATTGGCGAAACTCATGTCCATCACCGCAGCCGGGTGACCCTCGGCGGCAGCGAGATTGACCAGACGCCCGTCGGCCAGCATGAATATCTCGCGTCCGTCTTCGAGTTTGTGGCCGGTCACATGAGGCCGCGCCTCGAAGGTCTCGGCGGTCATCTCGTCGAGCTCATCCTTGTTGATCTCGACATCGAAGTGTCCGGCGTTACAGACGATCGCACCGGACTTCATCTCGGCGAACATCTCGCCGGCGATGGCGTCGCGATTTCCGGTGACAGAGATAAAAACATCACCGCGCTTGGCCGCATCGAGACCGGTGGTTACTTCGAAACCGTCCATCACTGCTTCGAGTGCTCTGACCGGATCCACCTCGCAGACGACCACGTGAGATCCGTGACCCTTGGCTCGCATCGCCACGCCCTTGCCGCACCAGCCGTAGCCGATGACGACCACCGTCATGCCGGCGAGAAGGACGTTGGTTGCGCGCAGGATTCCGTCGAGCGTCGACTGACCGGTTCCATAGCGGTTGTCGAAGAAGTGCTTGGTGTCGGCATCGTTGACCGCGACTATCGGGTAGCCGAGCTTGCCCTCCTCCTCGAGAGCCCGCAGGCGGATCACGCCGGTGGTGGTCTCCTCGGTGCCGCCGATCACGTGCTCGAGCAGATCGGTGCGGTCGCTGTGCAGGACCGAGACGACATCGGCTCCGTCGTCCATCGTGATCTGCGGCTTGCGCTCGACGGCTTGCGTGATGTGGCGGTAGTAGGTGTCGTTGTCCTCACCATGGATCGCGTAGACCTCGGCGCCGTAGCGGTCCACCAAGGCAGCGGCGACGTCGTCTTGGGTGGAGAGAGGGTTGGAGGCGCAGACGGCGACGTCGGCGCCACCGGCGATCAAGGTGCGGACGAGGTTCGCGGTCTCAGTGGTGACGTGGAGGCAGCAGACCATGGTCACACCGTCGAACGGCTTGGACTCGGAGAACTCCTCCTTGATCCTGCGCAGCACCGGCATGTGCCGCTCCGCCCACTCGATCCGCTTCTGACCGTCGTCGGCGAGACCGATATCGGCGATGTCGTGATTTTTGGCGCTTGCTTCCAACGGGTTTCTCCTGTTCGACGGGCGCGAATGATCCGCACGCGGTGGATTGACACTTTCTCTGGGCAAGAATAGGCGCCTCGTGGACCGCCCGCCTGCTGCCCCTCCGAACGCGTCGTTGCCGCCCACGCGTCTGGGTAACTTGCGTTGATGGAGGAGAGGCTGAAGGTGAAGAAGGGCTGCTCGATTCCGATGTCGGAGATAGAGGTCCGGGCGTCTCGCAGCTCCGGCCCCGGCGGACAGCACGCGAACGTCACCGCGTCGAGGATCGAGGCGACTTTCTCCATCGGCGACTCGGATTCGCTGAGTGCTGTCCAGCGCAAGCGGCTGGAGGAGAAGTTCGGAACCCGGGTCACCGCCGTCTCCCAGGACGCTCGCAGTCAGGCTCGCAACCGTGAGGTCGCTCTGCAGCGCTTGGCCGAGAGGATCGCCGAGGCGATCACCCCATCCAAGCCTCGACGAAAGACCCGCCCGACCCGGGCATCGAAGGAGAGGCGGCTGGAAGGAAAGCGGAAGCGTTCAGAGGTCAAGCGGGCCCGCCGGAGACCGGGAGGCGACAGCGCGGAGTGAGAAGGTCACGGGGCCGTAGACTGGTCCGTCAGGTGAACGTGCGTTCTGGCAAGCGGATCCTCCCTGTCGTGGCGATCTTCGTCGTCGCCTCCGTCTCGATTGGATGCGGAGCAGGCGACGATCAGCAAGCTGCTTCGTGCGGAAACGAGGAGATAGCGGCTCTCTCGCCGTCGGGTGATGGGTTCAACACCTTCACGATGATCTTGAGACTCAACCAAACGGTTGATCTCGAGGAGTTCGCACGACCGGGTCTCCGAACCCTGATCCGAGACAGGGACGTTTTCGTGATCAACACGACCTACTCCGGAATGGACTCCTCGGAGGCGAGGTCGCTGCTCTCACGGGTGACACGTGAGTTCCCATGTAACCGCGTCGTCTCGCTGAACTCACTCGGTCAGGACTCCGACAAGCCCGGGTACGAGTACGCGCTGGTCGGAGAGCCTGGACTCGATGCCGTGATGGTCGACTGGGAGCCAGATACGGTTGCCCTCCTGGGAAGGAACGCTTGGCACGAGTCCGTCTCGGCCAATGTCGCCGAGGCACGGCGACAGCTCGAATCCATCGCGAGTCGCCTGCCTGACGATTCGACGACTCGTGTGGGACTGGTGACCCAATACGAACAGGGATGGAACTACTCGACACTTGCGAGCGAACTGGAGCGGGTCAATCGGACGATCAGCAGGGATTTCCTCGGCTATCAGGTCGTGCAGACCCAGTACTCGTGCGGAGCGGGCAACAGCAAGGGGATGGCGGACGTGGTCGCGGACCTGAGAGAGAGTTACCGAGAGGCGCTCTCTGCCGAGAAGATGCTCAGTCGTGAGGATTTCTTGGACCGCCTCGGCTTCGAGGTCTCTTTCAGTACCACCCCCGAGGCCGGCGCAAGCGAGGTGGTGGAGGAGGACTCCCCGACCGACGCCGCTCAGTGCACGCAGGACATCCTCACTGCCGGTGGATCGGCAGTGCTTTACTGGGCGACGCCTTCGGCGATCAAGGCAATGCTGAATACGCCGGTCGGCAAGTCGCTCAGGAACGCAGCTTCCTGAGCCAGCCGGGCTGGGAGTCGCGGCGGATGAGCCCTCTCCCCCTCACTCGTAGCTCAGGGCGTCCACCACATCGAGCTTCGCTGCACGACGGGCCGGAACGATCGCTGCAATCAGGCCGAGCAGGACCGCAGCCACCGCCACAGCAAACATGGTCCCGATCGGCGGGCTGTAGACGACACCGGGAACACCTGCTGCCAGTCCCTGGAGCAGAGCCCAGCCCAACCCGACTCCGATCGAGATCCCGAGCACAGCTCCGATCAGGCTGATGATCAAACTCTCGTTGGCGACCGTGCGACGGATCTGCCAGCGGGTGGCTCCCAGGGCACGCAGGACGCCGATCTCACGGGTGCGCTCGAGGACCGACATCGAGAGCGTGTTCACGATCCCGAACAGGCTCGCGAGGATGGCAACGGCTACCAGTGCGTTGAAGAAGCCGAACTGCTGTGAGATCTGGGACTCGACCTCGGACTTGATCTCGTCGTTGGAGAGCACGGTCAGGTTCGGATAGTCGGCCTCGAGTAACCGCTCTATCTCACGCTTGACCTCCGCCCGCGCATCGACCGAGTCGGCCTTGACCGCGATCTGGGTATCCGAGGTGATTCCGTAGACACGGGCCATCTTCTCCAGAGACATCGAGACGGTCTGACCTCCGGCGAGGATCGTGTCGACGATCGCCACCACCGGAGCCGGCTCGGCCCCAGACGCTCCCTCCAGGAGCATCTCGTCCCCGATCTCTATCCCGGCCTCCTCGGCGTAACCCTTGCCGACGGTGAGGGCGCCCTTCCCCACCCGGGCATAGGCCTCGGCACGGGTCAGCTCACCCGTATCTATTTGAGAGCTGTCCACCTTGTCGTAGACGCTGGGATCGAAGCCGAACAGCAGTCCCTGAGGCCCGTTCCCCTTCCGGCCCGCGACCTGTGGCAGTTGCGCCGTGGCGACCAGCCGCTCGGGGGTGGCGACCGCGACGCCAGGGAGGTCCGAGATCTCGCCGAGTACCGAGGGCGCGAGCGACTGCTGCGGACCGGCGCCGGGGTTGAGACCGCGCGGCTGCACCGTGAGATCGCGGGCGAAGGCGCGATCGAACTCGCGCTCGATCGAGTTGAGGAAGCTGGAGCCGAGGCTGTTGATTCCCACGACCAGCGCCAGTCCGATCAGGAGTGCGGTGGCGGTCGCGGCGGTGCGGGTGGGGTTGGCCCGGGCCGAATCGGAAGCGAGTCGGCCCTCGATCGGCGCGAGCTTCCGGACCGGCCAGGAGAGCAGCCGCGAAAGGGGCGAGACGACGAACGGAGCGAGCAGGGCGATCCCGAAAAAGATGGCGATGATCCCCCCGATCCCCGCGGCGACCACCGCCGTGGTGGTCTGATCGGCCGCCCCGAGGGTGAAGGCGCCGTAGAGCCCGGGCACGACCAGGCAGATGCCGATCACCGCCCGGATCGGTTTGGGGCGGGACCGCAGTCCCTCAGAGCCGAGCACGGCCCGGATCGGAGCGATCCTGCCCGCACGAAGAGCCGGGATCAACGACCCGGCGGTGGCAGTGATCAGGCCCATCAGGATGCCGGCCACCGGAGCGGCAGCCGTCCACTGGAGCGCACCGACCGGTAGCCCGATCGAGCGGAGCAGGGCTATCAGTGCCAACGCGATTCCTATTCCTCCGAGGATCCCGAGGAGTGACCCGGCGATCCCCAGCGTGGACGACTCGGTCAGCACGGAACGCACCACCATCCCGCGGCTCGCCCCGAGGGTCCGCTGCATGCCGATCTCACGCATCCGCTGGAGGACGGTCATGTTGAAGCTGTTGAAGATCAGGAAGCCCCCGACGAAGAGCGCCATGCCGGCGAAGAAGTAGAGGATCACGTTGAGAGCCTGGAGCTGGCTCTGGATCTGGTCGCTCTTGCCCTGAGGTGTGATCACCTCGACCCCGGGTCCGAACTCCGCGTCGAGCCGGCGCTTCACCTGATCGACCGCGCCGGTGCCCTCCTCGCTGACCACCGCCTGGATCTCGCTCCAGCCCGCAGGCTGGCCGAACGCGCGCCGGGCCTCACCGAGCGGGAGGAAGCCGAAACCCTCGCCGCCGAAGTCGACACCGGTGGAGAACTTGAACAGCCCGGCCACCCGGTAATCCCTGATGCCGCTCGGAGTCGCGAGCGAGGCGGTGTCGCCCACCTGGAGACCGTTGGCCTCTGCCCAGCTGGCCTCCAGTTCGGTCTCCCGACCACCTCGCACCTTGCGGCCCGAGACGATCTCGAGGTCCGAGTAGCTCTGGCCCTCGACGGTGGTACCAGCTGCGTTCAGCTCCGCCCCGGGCCCATCCGCGCCGACCAGCGAGAGCACGGCGGTGACCTGTCCGACCGCGGAGTCCACGCCCTGCGTAGTGCGCACTCGTGCCAGCGCGTCCTCGGGGAGCGCTCCGGCATCGGAGGTGGCCGCGAGCACCAGATCTGCCTTGCCGTAGATCGAGTCGTAGAGATCGGTGAATGTGCGCTGGATCGTGGTCGTGAGCAGCAGCACCCCGACGATCATCCCCGTTCCGAGCACGATCCCCGAAATCGTCAGGAACAGCCTCCCGCGCCGCGACGAGAGCTGGCGCAGGGTTACCGCCGTGTAAGACCTCATCGCTTCCCGCGGGGTGACTTTGCAGACGGGCGGCGCTTCTTGGTCTTGCTGGCGGGCGACTCGAGCTTCGCGAACGCCCGAATCAACTTCGCACTGTCTCCCCCTGCAACCTCGCCGGCCGACTTACCGTCGCGCAGGAAGGAGACCCTCCCGGCAACGGCTGCGGCGGTAGTGTCGTGAGTGACGAGGACGATCGTGTGACCCTCATCGGAGTTCAACTCCGAGAGCAGATCGAGGACGGTCGCCTCGGAGCGAGAGTCGAGGTTCCCTGTCGGCTCGTCTGCCAGAACCAGCTCCGGTTCCAGCAGGAGTGCACGCGCGATCGACACCCGCTGCTGCTCACCGCCGGACAGCTCCGAGGGCAGGTGATGCTCTCGCCGACCCAGACCGACGCGCTTGAGCAGACTGCGTCCTCGCTTCTCGACCTTGGGATCTCTCCGGCCGGCGATCAGCGCGGGCAACATCACGTTCTCGAGCGCGTTCAGCGACGGCAGCAGGTTGAAGAACTGGAAGACGAAACCGATCTTCTCCCGTCGCAGAAGGGTGAGGCCGCGGTCATCGAGACCCTCGAAGTTTTCACCGGCCAGCGCGATCGTGCCGGAGGTCGGCGTCTCCAGCGCCCCGAGCAGGTGCAGGAGAGTGCTCTTGCCGGATCCAGACGGACCCATGATCGCGACCATCTCGCCTTTCTCGACCCGGAAGTCGAGGCGATCCAGCGCCTTGACCAGGCTCGTCCCCGAGCCGTAGCGCTTGGTCAGCTTCCGGGCATCGATCGCAGGTACGGGGTCAGCGTCGCCTGATCGCTTGCCCGATCTCTTCGAACCTGAGCTCATTTGCGACCGAGCCTCGCCTTCAACTCGTCGATGGCCTCTACGGGTGTGGGGTCGATACCAGCCCTGGCGGCAAGCTGGAGGGAAACGAGGTCACCCAACATCACGGCCTCGAACATCCGAGCAGTGCGGGTCTCGCCCTCGGATTCGGAGTTGATCACGGCCGGTGAACCCTCCGTGGCCGAGATGATCTCGCCGGTCAACTCGAATCGTTCCCGCTCACGCGGATGCTGATCGGAGTCGAGCAGCATCACCGCCGCGAATCCCCCGTCCCCGCCCCAGCCGGCAATCTCGTTGTGATCTGCCTCCGGCAGGCTGGACTTGAAGCACTGTCGGAGCGCGTTCTCGTTCACCTGACACTTCCAGCGGTAGGCGATCGGATCGGTCAGATCGCTGCCATAGATGATCGGTGTCGCATCACCTATCCGTTCGGCAATCTCGAGGGAACGGGCAGCGATGATCTCTCTACGGGCGTGGAGATGAGCCGCTGCCGAGTCGATCTCTGCGTGCAGTCCCGGTGCACAGCCTGCGAGGCGCGCAGCCTCGGCCGCGACGGCGAACATGTAGGCGACGGCAGCACGCGGCTGGAGGATTCCCGGCAGCCCGATCACGGGGACACCGTCGGCCCGGGCGGCCTCGGCAAGAGCGCCTCCGGTGGTGGCGGCGATCCTCGGTGCTCCGAGGGCTTCGGCGGCGGCGTAGCAGGCGAGGGTCTCCTCGGTTTCGCCGGAGTAGCTCGAACAGCAAACCAGTGAATCGACAGGAGCCCAACTCGGGATCTCGTATCCCCGGACCGGTATCAGGGGCTTGGTCAAGCGGTCGCCGTAGGCGGCTGCAGCGAGGTCCCCTCCGACGCCGGATCCCCCGACCCCGCAGACCAGGGCCATCGGTGCCTCCCTCTCCTCGAGTCCCGCGGAGGAGATTCGCCAGAGCGCATCCCGGAGGTGATCCCCCATCGCGAGTACATCGTCGAGCAGCCCGCTCGGGTCGTTCTCGCGAATTCGTGCCAGTGGTTCGTCGGTCATCTCAACCAGAGAGCCTTTCACCTTCGGCTGCCACGGTGCCGTCCGGCAGCGTGGCGCCGGCATCGACCCGAGCTCCGGCCGAGAGAATCGAGCC
>JAUMFR010000017.1:0-2051 GCA_032119755.1 Solirubrobacterales bacterium
AACTCACCCCGGAACGAATCGACCGGATCGAATCGAACCGTGGTCATCTACTTACCTTGATCGCCTCGTGTCCCAGCTCCGTCACACACTCGAGAGCGCGCTCCGCATCCGCGTCTCCTGAGACGAAGAGCGAGATCGCACCCGAACTCATATCTGAAACCGGGTAGAGGGCCATGTCTTCGATATTCACTCTGGCCTTGCCGAGTGCCAACGCGATCTCTGCCATCACGCCCGGGCTGTTGCGCACGAGAACGCGAATCTCGACCAGGGGGCCGCCGGATAGATCTCCCTCGAGCAGACTCCGGCGCTGCTGAGCTGCCTGCTCCTGCCAATGTTCGAGCGCAACTCTGTCACCGTCGCGGATTGCCTTCGCCATCTCCTTCAGGCGATCAGCGGCCGCATCAGCCTCGGCAGCGATCTCGTCGGCGTTTCGAAGGTAGATATCCGCCCACAGCGCAGGGTTCTCACCCGCGACCCTGGCTGCATCGCGGAAACTGGGGCCCACCTCGGGCAGCGCCTCACCCTGACTCGAACCGGCTGCCCGACCGACCAAGACGTTGGCGAACAGATGCGGCAGGTGGCTCACCGTAGCCATCAGGCGATCATGTTCAGCTGGCTCGATCGCCTGGGGTCTCGCCCCGAGAACCGAGACGAAACGCTGAAGCCGGTCGTAGAGGACGCCCTCCGTCTCACCCTCGGGGGTGAGGAACCAGCGTGCGCCATCGAAGAGGTCTTCGCGGGCACCCTGCACACCGACGCTCTCGATGCCGGCCAACGGATGACCGCCAACGAACCGTCCGTGGCCGGCGAATCGCTCTGCCAGATGCCGTTTGACCGAGCCCACGTCGGTCACGGCGCATTCATCTCCGGATGCCTCGATCGCGGCGGCGACCAGATCCTCTAGTCGGTCGACCGGACCAGCGCAGACGACGATCTCGGCCTCGCTGCAGGCCTGCTCGACACTCGCCGCTGCGTCGTCAACTGCCCCGAGGGAACGGGCATGCGCGAGTGCCGCCGGATCGGAATCGAATCCGGTCACGTTTGCATCTGCGCGGCTCTTGGCCGCAAGGCCGATCGAGCCACCGATCAGGCCGACTCCTAGGACGCTCACCCTCATGGTCGGACTGTCAGACGCCGGCGTGGGTGGGCGTGCTTCGGGCCAGATCGGCAGCGGCCTTCAGCCGCTCCGCGTACTCGGCGAAACCGCTGGTCGGGATCTGCTGGGCAGCGTCACAGACGGCGGCGTCTGGGTCGTTGTGCACCTCGACCAGAACACCGTCTGCACCTGCCGCCGCGGCAGCGAGGGACATCGGCTCGACCCAGTCACGACGGCCGGCCGCGTGGCTCGGGTCGACCACGACAGGGAGATGTGTCTGTTCCTTCAGTGCGGGTATCGCAAGGAGGTCCAAGGTGAATCGGTAGCCGCTCTCATAGGTGCGAATTCCTCTCTCACAGAGGATCACGTTCTCGTTGCCTTCCTTGAGGACGTACTCGGCGGCCATCAGGAGCTCATCGAGGGTCGCTGACAAGCCTCGCTTGATCAATACCGGTACACCGGCCTTGCCGACCTCTGACAGGAGTGTGTAGTTCTGCATGTTGCGAGCGCCGAGCTGGATCATGTCCGCGACTTCGACCACTGGCTCCAAATCGCGTACATCCATCAACTCGGTGACTACCGGTAGGCCTGTCTCGGCCTTGGCCTCTGCAAGCAACGAGAGTCCCTCCTGACCGAGCCCTTGGAAACTGTACGGAGACGTCCGGGGCTTGTAGGCGCCACCGCGCAGGTGAGTGGCGCCACCATCGGCCACAGCGCGAGCGGTGTCGAGCAATTGATCACGGTTCTCGACCGTGCAGGGACCGGCGATCAGACCGAAGGACCCAGCCCCTATCGGGACTCCCCCAACCTCGACAGCTGTGCGTTCCCCCTTCTTGAACTGCAGAGAGGCGAGCTTGAACGGCTTGAGGATGGGTACTACCTGATCGACCCCCTCCTGACCCTCGAGACCGAGGTCCGCAATGCGGTCTTCCTCGACACCTATGGCACCGATGAC
>JAUMFR010000018.1:0-1771 GCA_032119755.1 Solirubrobacterales bacterium
GGCAAAACGGCCACGGTCGCAGTCGATGTGTGGATCCGCCCCTGAGACTCGGTCTTGGGCACGCGCTGTACACGATGGGTGCCTCCCTCGAACTTGAAGACCGAGTAGGCGCCTTCGCCCTTGATCGCAAGGGTCACATCCTTGAAACCACCGTGGTCGGCTGCAGACTGGGAAAGAGTCTCTGTCTGATAGCCGAGCGACTCGGCGTAGCGGCTCAGCATCTTGAACAGGTCGCCAGCGAATAGTCCTGCCTCGTCGCCCCCGGTACCGGCGCGAATCTCGACGATCACGTTCTTGGAGTCGTTCGGATCTCGCTCGACGGTGGCAAGACGTATCTCCTCGGCGAGTCGCTCCAACTCTGCCGGAGCGTCGGCGACCACGCCCTCCAACTCGGCATCGTCGGCGCCTTCGTCGAGCAACTCCCGAGCACCTTCGAGGTCATCAGCGAGGGTTCGCCAGCGCACCGCGAGAGCATTCGCCTGTTCGAGATCGCGGTACTCACGCCCCACCTCGGCGTAGCGAGCGCGATCGGCGATCACCTCGGGGTCGGACATCAGCCCCTCCAGCTCGCCATGGCGGGCCTCGATCTGTGCGATCAGCTTTTCGATCATCGCTGGCTAGTTTGACGGGAGCGCAGGCCAAGAGGGCAGGTAATTCCCCACACACGAGATTGATTGGACTATCGTCCCCATATGGGGGTTCCAAGGTGAGAGGACGTTCACCTGTTGGTATCAACGATGTTGCAGAGGCGGCAGGTGTCTCCATCACCACCGTCTCCCATGCCCTTAGTGGTAAAGGGAGAATTTCAGAGGCAACCAAAGCTCGTGTCACCAAAGCAGCAACGGAACTCGGCTACCGCCCCAACCAGAGCGCACAACGGCTGGTCAGCGGCGCCAGCGGGCTGATTGCGCTGTGCGCGGGTAGCAGCTCGGCGCCGGGTGGAAGGCTGACTTCATCGCTTCCTGATTACCCATTCATCATGACCGTGGCAATGAGTGCGTCGGTCGAGGCGGTTTAAAATGGGCTCACCATGGCGCTCTGCTCGCAGTCCAGCAGTTCGAATCTACTCGAGATGGGAGCGGACGGCGCGATCATCGTGGATCCCGAGGTCAATGATTCCACCCACGAACTCTTCAGTCGGGAAGGGATCACAGTCGTAACGGTCGGGAGGGTTCTGGGGGTGTCCAGCGAGGAGAATACTTACTGGGTAGATACCGACCAACACGAAACCACGGGCGAGTTGCTCGAACACCTGACGAAGAAGGGGGCAAAGCGGATTGCGGTCATCAGCGCTCCACTGGGTCCTTCTTATGTTCAGGATTCACTCGAGGCCTATACCCAGTGGTGTCAAAAGATCGGTCAGGAGCCCCTGCTGAGAACGCTTGGTGGCGTTAATTTCGAGAAAGAGACGCGCGAAGCAACCGCGGCGCTGATCGAGCAGGACGACCCTCCCGATGCGATTTTCTGCCACCTCCAACCAGTCGGCATCGAGGTACTACGGCTAACCCTCGAAAAAGGTCTCAGAGTTCCCGACGACATGATGCTCGCGACGATGAGCGACGCCACTGGGGTCAACGAACTGGAGGGGCTACCAAGCATCACCGGGTGCAACCTGAATCCAGATGAATTGGGTGTACGTGCTGTTCAGCTACTCAACACCGTGTTGGACGGTGAAGATCCAGTCAGCCCGAATGTCCTCGTCCCAACTGAGGTCATCCCGAGGCAGTCGACGAACCGCAAGTAGGTTGCCTCAGGCAACCACCTCGATACT
>JAUMFR010000018.1:1781-3470 GCA_032119755.1 Solirubrobacterales bacterium
ACTCTCGGTCTTGGCCTCCGCGATTGGGTCCTCCACTGCGAGCACCTCCTCGAGCGAGCGGATCGCCACCTCGAGCTGATCCCGGTCAGGTTCACGCGTGGTCAGGTTTTGCAGCATCAATCCGGGCCACATCAATGCGCGGACCCAGGTCTTGCGGCGGTGTTTGCCGGCCCACTTGATCACCTCGTATGAGATACCCGCGATCAGCGGTATGCCGAGGATCCGCGAGAGGAGGAGCCAGTACCACTCGGGGAGACCCAGCGGAGCGAAGACGAAGATCGCCACGATCATCACCACCAGCAGGAAGCTGGTGCCGCATCGCGGGTGCAGCCGTGAGTAGAGCTCGGCTCGCGCAGGCGTCAGTTCGTCTCCTGCCTCGTAGCAGGAGATCGTCTTGTGCTCGGCACCGTGATATTCGAAGACCCGCCGGAGATCGCGCAACCGGCTGATCACCCAGAGATAGCCGATGAAGATGACGGTGCGCAGTACCCCCTCGACCAGCCAGAACAGCAACGCCGAGCCGAGCGCATCCTTGATCAGGCTGGTCGCGCCCACAGGGATTAGGAAGAAAAGGACCACGGCCAACACCACGGAGAAGGCGATGGTCAGACCCCAGGTAAAGCTGCCGATCTCCTCCCTGACTCCCTCATCATCCTCTTCCATCTGGGCGTTGGCCGCGATCGCAAGCGCGCGGAAGCCGACCTTCAGCGATTCGACGAGAGCCACCACACCCCGGATGACCGGCCAGCGGAGTGCGCGATGCCTCTGGGCCCACGAGACGAGCGGCTCGACGGTGGTTTCGATCCTGCCCTCGGGATTGCGGACCGCGACCGCCCAGGTCGAGATGCCGCGCATCATCACACCCTCGAGCACCGCTTGACCGCCGACCGGGATGTCGCGAGAGGCAACCGGCTTGCCGTCCGGCATGTCGGTGCTGGACAGCATCAGCCCGGCACCGTCGGAGCCACGGGCGTTAGAGGCGCCCTCTCCGCTCACTCAGGTACCCCTAGTCGCGCTTGCTCTTGGCGGCGCGGCGGCGGAATCGCTCGACCCGTCCTCCGGTGTCGACCAGCTTCTGCTTACCCGTGTAGAACGGATGACACTCGGAGCAGATCTCCACATGGAGCTCGGGCTTGGTCGACCGCGTGTAGAAGTCGTTGCCGCAGGAGCAACGGACGTGAGCGAGGACGTATTCGGGGTGGATCTCAGCCTTCATCGAATGCGATGTTAGCGAGGTAGGAGGGTCGAGCCGACAGTCGACTGGCAGGCATGCGACTACGGTTCACCAGATGGCAGTAGTTTCCCGCAAGCCCGGCGTTACGACGGTACTGCTCGCAAGCGACGAGCCCCTCACCCGCGCAGGCTGGCGAGCGATGATCGAGGCATGGGATGGAGCCACCGTGAGCGGCGAGGCCGAGAGCGCTCGGCGCATCGAAAGCGCGCTCGCCTCGTCTCCGGCAGACGTCGTCGTGATCGATACACGACTCGGGAACGGGGCCGGAGTCGAGGCGATCCGGCGAATCCGCCGACGCTCACCGCAGACTTCGGTGGTCGTGGTTACCTCCGCCGACCACCCAGACTCCGCTCGTCGCTCGCTAGAAGCAGGAGCGCTCGCTTATCTGAGCAAGACAGACGCTCCCGAGGACCTGGCCGAGGCGATCAGGGCAGCCGCGGCCGGAGATGCTTATC
>JAUMFR010000019.1:0-4569 GCA_032119755.1 Solirubrobacterales bacterium
AGGAGTAAACCTTCCCCTCAACAAGCGTATCGTGGTCGGACTCACCTACGTCTACGGAATCGGAGATTCCACCGCCGCTGCGATCCTGGAGGAAGTCGGCGTGAGCCCCGACACCCAAGTCAAGGATCTGACCGAGGACGAGGCCGTGAAGCTCCGCGAAGCCGTCGAGTCCCGCGAGGTCGAGGGAGACCTTCGCCGGGAGCGTTCCCAGAACATCAAGCGCCTTCAGGAGATCGGTTCGTATCGCGGCTTGCGTCATCGACGTGGATTGCCGGTCAGGGGCCAGCGGACCAAGACCAACGCAAGAGGTCGAAAGGGTCCACGCAAGCTCAGTGTGGCCGGGGTGAAGAAGGCGCCGCCGAGCGCTTCCTAGGGAAGAGAAATCAGATGAACGACGAGACACAGCAGCCCGAAGAGGCACAGCAGCCCGAAGAGGCACAGCAGGAGGAGACCCCCGCTCCCGCCGAGGAAGCAGCGAAGGAGGAGGCACCTGCGGCGAAGGAGGAAACCCCGGCTGAGGAGGCCCCAGCCCCCACCGAGGCTCTTCCCGCGGAAGGATCGGCCGAAGCCGACTCCACCGATACCGATACAGAGACCGACGCCGGCACCGACGCTGAAGGTGAGGCCCCCGCTCCGAAGAAGAAGAAGAAGGGCCGCGCTCGCAAGCGCAAGGGAGTCACCTACGGTCAGGCTCACATCAAGACCTCCTTCAACAACACGATCGTGACCCTGACCGACACCAAGGGCGCGGTAATCGCGTGGGAGTCGGCCGGCAGTGCCGGGTTCAAGGGATCGCGTAAGTCGACACCGTTCGCCGCTCAGGTGACAGCCGACGCCGCCGCCCGCAAGGGAATCGAGCAGGGTCTCGAGAAGGTCGAGGTCTTCGCCAAGGGTGCCGGTTCCGGTCGCGAGACCGCGATCAGGTCACTCCAGGCAGCCGGACTCGAGGTGACCACCGTCAAGGACGTGACGCCTCAGGCCCACAACGGTTGCCGCCCCCGCAAGCGGAGGAGGGTCTGATGGCCAGGGATACCTCCCCTCAGTGCAAGCAGTGCCGTCGTGAAGGCCAGAAGCTCTTCTTGAAGGGCTCACGGTGCTTCACCGACAAGTGTGCCGTGGACCGTCGTGCCTATCCGCCCGGCGAGCATGGTCGTGGCCGGATGAGGCAGTCCGAGTACCGGACCCAGCTGCGCGAGAAGCAGAAGGCCCGCCGTTACTACCAGGTCCTCGAGAGCCAGTTCCGCGACTACTACGACCGCGCATCGAGACAATCCGGCGTCACCGGCGAGAATCTACTGCGGATGCTCGAGTGCAGGTTCGACAACGTCCTGGTGAGGCTCGGCTTCGCCGCTTCGCGCCGACAGTCCCGCCAGTTCATCCGCCACGGACACTGGCTGATCAACGGGCGCCGGGTCGACATCCCGAGTTATCAGGTGAAACCCGACGATGTGATCACGATCAAGCCTGATTCACCGACCGAGCCATTGGTACGCGAGGCAACAGACCTCACCTCCGGCGTGCCTGCATGGCTCCAGGCCGACTACGACTCCCTAAGCGCGAAGGTGCTCCGCCACCCTGAGCGCAGCGAGATTTCTGCCCCGATCACCGAGCAGCTCATCGTCGAGCTGTACTCGAAGTAAGTAAACCCAACTCAGATCAGCGAGGACGCCATATGACCACCCTGCCCGATTTCCAGACCCCCAAGATCAGCTCCGAGAAGATCGACGAGAACCGGGGCACCTTCACGATTGAGCCGCTCGACAAAGGCTTCGGATACACCTTCGGCAACAGCCTGCGTCGGGTTCTGCTGTCCTCGCTAGGTGGAGCCGCGATCACGAGTGTCCGGATCGAGGGCGTCGCGCACGAGTTCGCGACCATTCCGGGACTGAAGGAGGACGTCACCGACGTCGTCCTGAACCTGAAGGACATCGTCGTACGGATGCACACGGACGCCGACGAGGTCGAGGTGCCGCTGGTAGCGACCGGACCCGGTGCGGTGACCGCCAAGGACATCGATCTCCCTGCAGGTGTGGAGATCCTCAATCCCAAGGCTCCGATTGCGAACCTCGACAAGAAGGGGAAGCTCGAGATCTATCTCACGATCGGCCGCGGCCGCGGTTATTCACCAGCGGACGAGAACAAGTCGGAGGATCAGGCTCTCGGAGTGATTCCGATCGACGCCATCTTCTCTCCGATCCGTCGAGTGTCCTACTCGGTGGACTCGGCGCGCGTCGGTCAGCGAACCGACTTCGACAAGTTGACGATCGAGATCGAGACCGACGGCTCGATCGAGCCCGGCGCCGCACTCCGTGAGGGCGCTGAGACGCTGATCAAGACCCTCGGCATCTTCACGACTGCCGATCGTGTCGACGAGTTGGCCGGTGAGGCCGCGCTGCTCGCCAGCGGCGCTGTGGCGGTCGAAGGAGTGCCTTCGGCTCCAGACGGTCTGGACGAGATCCTGATCGAGGAGTTGGAGCTCGGTGTACGCTCCTACAACTGCCTCAAGCGTGCCGGGGTCCAGACCGTTGGAGAGCTGGTGATGAAGTCCGAGGCGGAACTGAATGCGATCCCGAACTTCGGCCGCAAGTCGGTCGAAGAGGTTCAGGAGACACTCCGCTCGCGGGGTCTGTCGCTGAAAGGTTCCTGAGGCCCTAAGGTTCGAGACCGGAGCGGACGATGAGACACGCAAAGCAGAGGAACAAGCTCAGTCGTGATTCAGCGCATCGCAAGGCGCTGCTCCGGACCATGTCCAAGCAGCTGATCCAGCACGAGCGCATCCGTACTACGCAGCCGAAGGCCAAGGCCCTCAAGCCCGAGTTCGAGAAGCTGATCACGCTCGCCAAGCGCGGTGATCTCCATGCTCGCAGGCAGGCCCTGTCGAAGCTCGACCAAGACAAGTTCGCGGTTCACAAGCTCTTCGAGGAGATCGCCCCCCGCTACAAGGAACGGCCGGGTGGCTACACGCGGATCGTCAAGCTCGGCGCACGTCGCTCTGACTCCGCCGAGATGGTCTACCTCGAGCTCGTCTGAGCAGCCTCAGGTCAGTAACCGCGTCGATTCGGACTCAGCGCAATCATGAAGCCGATCACCGTCAGGCAGATCGCGCCGAGTACGACCCACTGGGCCCAGCTGTCGATACTCTCGATCGCTATCGCAACCGCCACCAGAGCTACCACCACGCCGATCACCGTATAGGCCTCGGTACCGTGGCCGCCCTTTCCACCCCGACCGATCAGCTCTTGGCGAGCCTCCTCGCGCTGGATGGATTCGGGGTCGTCGTAGCCGGGAGGAGTCATCGACTGGAGTCTTGCGGATGACCCTGACGACCTTTCGGCTGGATCATTCGTATGACGGAACGGAGTTCTCGGGCTGGGCGGCGCAGCCCGGCGAGAGGACGGTTCAGGGAGAGTTGACGAGATCTCTCGACAAGCTCTTCCCGGACGCACCGCAGCTCACGGTCGCAGGCAGGACCGATGCGGGAGTACATGCCTGGAATCAGGTGGCCAGTTTCTCGACCGAGGGGAGTGGACCCGAAGATCTGCTGCACGCAATCAATGGCACGACTCCAGGGGACCTGACAGTCCATCGTGCTGCTGTAGTCGAGCCCGGCTTCGATGCTCGTCGCGATGCGGTCTCAAGGACCTACTGCTACCGGGTACTCGTCTCGCCTGCCCCGAGTCCGCTCGAGCTCCGTTACGCCCTGCACTGGCCCTACGAGTTCGATCTTGCCCTGCTCCACCGAGCCGCGGAGTCGTTGCTGGGTCAACATGACTTCACGGCCTTCACCCCCACCCAGACCGATCACGTGCGGTTCGAGCGCGTGGTGTCGCGGTGTGAATGGGTCGTCACCCGGAATCGTGGTCCCGGCCAAGGATCCGGAGAGGTTCATGAGCTGTGGATCGAGGCCGACTCGTTCATGCGGAGCATGGTGCGGGTGTTGGTCGGGACATTGCTCGAGGTCGGCTGCAGGAGGCGTGATCAGGTGGATTTCGAGGCTCTGCTGGAAGGAGCGCCCCGTGAGCAGGCCGGAGAGACCGCCCCCTCCCACGGCCTTCACCTGGCCTCGGTCAGCTATCGCTCTGACGAGGCGTAGGAAACTCGGCGAGGGAGAGACAGGGCTGCTGCTACTCGGCGGGTAAAACCGTGACCGGTCCGTCGACCCTCACGCCCACCCGATCCCCTCGGTTCCAGACTGGAAAGCCGAGGCGGCGACTCCGAAGCCGGAGACCGGAATCGAGTTCGACTTCGACCAACTGATCATGTCCGAAGAAGGTCCGGTCGAGCACCGTGGCCTCCTTGAAGCCCGTGCATACATTTTCGAGCGGTGACAGGTCGATGGATTCCGGCCTGATCACTACTTGGGCCGGGCCGCAGAAGGAGGTAGCCGCGTTGATCGGACCCAGCTCGCATTCGACCTCTTCACCGAGCGCGATTCCGGGCAGTACATCTGCTTCGCCGAGGAATTCCGCTGTCCAGCGGTCGACGGGACTTCCGTAGACCTCTTCGGGCGGCCCGGATTGCACGACCCGTCCGTCTCGCATCACCGCTATTCGGTCGGCGATGCTCATG
>JAUMFR010000019.1:4579-10269 GCA_032119755.1 Solirubrobacterales bacterium
GAAGACCGTCGTGACCCCAGCCTCCTTGAGTATCTGACGAACTTCGCTTCGCATCTGCTCCCGAAGGCTCGCGTCGAGACTGGAGAAGGGCTCGTCCAGAAGGATTGCCTGCGGGTTGGAGGCGAGTGCTCTGGCCAGCGCGACTCGCTGCTGCTGCCCCCCTGACAACTCATGGGGCATTCGCTCGGCGATCGAGGTGAGGCCAACCAACCCGAGTAGCCGGTCGAGCCTTCCTTGTTGTCCGTCCTCAGGCAGTGCGTAGGCGATGTTTCCGCGTACGTCCAGGTGGGGAAACAGCGCATAGTCCTGAAAGACGATGCCGACCCGTCGCTTCTCCGGCGCGACGAACTTACGGTCGTCGGCAACGGTGCGACCTTCTATCTGGATCGAGCCGGCATCCGGGGTTTCGAGACCCGCAATCAACCTCAGCGTCGTCGTCTTTCCACAGCCACTGGGCCCCAGGAGAGCGGTGATCTCGCCTGGTGTTGCGGTGAGGCTCAGCCCGGCTACAGCATGCTCAGATCCGAAGCTCTTGCTGATCGACTCGCAATGGATACCCTCCTCGGTATCGACCGAACCCAGCAGGGGAGGCAGTGGACTGCTCATATGTGATGTGACTGAGGGATTCATTCTCTACCAAGTATGAGGTATAGGGATGGGGCCGAGACAGCCAGCAGGATCAGAGACGGAATCGCTCCACGCTCGAAGAAGCCCACGCTGGTTGCACTCCAGATCTCGGTTGCAAGAGTCTCGAATCCGATCGGAGCGAGGATCAAGGTTGCAGGCAGCTCCTTGATCGCGCTGAGGAATACAAGCGCCACCCCTGAGATGACTCCTCCGGCGATGAGGGGGGCGGTGATGGTTTTCAGGGCCGAGAACTGACTGCGTCCGGTTGTTCGAGCGGCCTCCTCGAGCCGAGGGGAGACCTGCTGGACGCTCGTACGTACTACTCCTATCGCGAGTGGAATGAAGAGCACCACGAAGGCGAAGACCAGCAGCAACAGCGTCTGATAGAGACCTACTACCGCTCTGGTCGCAAAGAACACCAGCGCCAGCGCAACCACGATCCCCGGGAGCGCGTAGCCCGTGTGAGAGAGCCGGTCGGTCCACCGCGCGAACGGGCTTGGGAATCTGATCGCGAGGATTGCGATGGGCACTGCGCAGGCTGCCGCGATTAGAGCTGCTGATCCGGAGAGGAGAACCGAGTGACCGGCGGCGGTCATGATTTCATTCCACTCGATGCTGCCTGCAAAGCTGCGGGTAGCCCAGTAGATCAGCACTGCGACGGGGACGATCAAGGCGAAGGTCGCGAGGAGGGCAAGGAAACCAACTGCCAGATATCTCCACGATCCGAGTTTCCAGATGCGTGGCTCACGCGTTGCCCCCGGCCCGGTGCGGTGGCGTGCCTTCAGTCGTGTTCGGCCCTCCACCCAAACCAGCACGAGCATGATCGCTACCAGCAGCAGAGAGAGCGATGCGGCACCGATACGGTCGAAGCTCGCCCGGTAGTTGAGGTAGATCTCGCGAGTGAAGGAGTCGAATCTCATGATCGACACCGCTCCGAAGTCATGGAGGGTGTAGAGAGCAACCAGTACTGCGCCCGCAGCGATGGCTGGAGCGAGTTGGGGCAGGACCGCGCTGGTGAAGACCCTGAACGGTGACCTGCCCATCACCGATGCAGCGTCCTCGAGCTGAGGGTCCAAGCGTGACATTGCCGTCCTCACAGGCAGCAGGACGAGCGGGTAGGTGAACAGTGACAACACGATCCACGCTCCGGGGAATCCGATGATCGAGGGGAGCCGCTCCACGCCGAAAGGCCCGGCGAGGATGTCCTGCAGCAGCCCGCTGGGGCCGAAGGCCGAGATGAAAGCGTAGGCGCCGATGTAGCTCGGCACCACCAGTGGCAGCAGAGCCACGACGAGCCAGATCCTGCGGCCGGGCAGATCGGTCCTACCGGTCAGCCAGGCGACAGGGAGGGAGATCAGGGTGGCGGTAGCCGTGACCGCGATGGTCAGCCCTACGCTTCGGGCGACCAACTCGGCGGTTCGCCAGTTCCAGATCGTCTCCAGTGCCGCAGGCAGCGATTGGAAGACCGTGACCAGCAGGTATGCAAGAGGAAGGGCCATCGCAAGCGCCAAGAAGGCACCGATCAGGATCAGTGCGATCGGTGCCCTTCGACTCGACGCTTGAGCGGCGACCCGGCGTAGTGCCGGACCGACTCCCTGTTCCAATGGTGCCTCCGTGGCTACAGCGCCCCTGTCTCACGCAAGAGATCCAGTGTTCCGTTCAGATCCTTGAGATCCGAGAGGTCGATGTCCGGGTGCTCGATGCTCGAGAGCGGAACCAGCTCTGGCTCGCTCTCGATGCCTGGCACCAGCGGGTACTCCTTCAGCTCGCGGCCGAAGTATCGCTGGCTCTCGTCTGAGAGCAGGAAGGAGATGAACGCAGCCGCCTCCTCGTCACCGCCGACGAGCTCTCCCGCACCGGCGACGTTTATCAGCGCCCCTGCATCGCCGTCGACCGGGAAGTAGGAGGCCACCGGATAGCCCGGATCCTCTGCCTGGGCTTGCGCGACGTAGTAGTGATTGAGGAAACCAACGTCGATCTCGCCGGCTGCTATCGCATCTCGGATCGCTTCGTTGTCATCGAAGGACTGGGGTTCGTTGGCGACTATGCCTTCGAGCCACCTCTTCGCGGCCTCCTCGCCTTCTACGAGCCTGAGGGCGGTAACGAAGGCCTGGAAGGAGCCATTGGTCGGGGCCCAGCCTATCCTTCCCTTCCACTCAGGGTCGGTGAAGCCGAGAATCGATTCGGGGAGATCCGACTCCTCGAGTTCACGGCTGTCGTAGCCCACCACCCGGGCGCGCCCGGAGGTGCCGACCCAGTTTCCGTCACTTGCTCTGAATGGTGTTGACACTCGTGAGAGCGTTTCGGACGAGAGAGCTTCGAACAGCCCGGCATCGTCGACCGCACCGAGCGCACCTGCGTCCTGCGCCCAGAAGACCTCTGCCGGTGTGTTCTCACCCTCTTCGATGATCGTGGCAGCGAGTTCTGCGGTGTCACCGTATTTGATCTCGACTTCGACACCGGTTTCCTTCTCGTAGCGTTCCATGAGGGGTGCGATGTACTCCTCCTCGCGGCCGGAGTAGACGGTCACCATGCCGTCGTTGGGCTCTGACCCGCAGCCGACGACGACAACCGTCATTGCCAAGATCGAAAGCGCAACCACTGATTTCACGGTCCGCCGCTTCCTCGTACTTACTCCTGCCATCTGAGTCATGTCCGCGCCTTGCTCACTCATTCGCCTTTGATTTCTCCTATTCGTTTTATGCATCGAGGCTATTCCTAGTTCCTGACTAGGATATCTAATCCCTACTCTCTAGGTCGGAATGCGGAGACTGGTGGTAACGCGGCTCCGAGGCTCGGTCTGAGTTTGACCGGCGCAACCCTAGAATCAGTCACCGATGAAGGTCCTCCTCACCAACGACGACGGAATCTCTGCCAGCGGAATACAGGCGATGCGTCGTGCTCTCCAGAGCGTGGAGGGCCTCGAGGTCGATCTGATCGCACCTGATTCGAACCGCAGCGCAACCGCGAGGAGCATCACCACCCGCGTCCCTCTCTGGGTTCAGCGGATAGAACACGATGACGGCTACGTGGGCTACGCAACTGACGGAACCCCGGTCGACTGTGTCCGCTTCTCGTTGCTCGGTCTGCTCGGCGACCCTCCCGACCTGATCGTCTCGGGGATCAACCACGGCTCGAACCTGGGTGACGATGTCACCTACTCGGGCACTGTCGCCGCCGCCCTCGAAGGTGTCGTCTACGACATTCCGGCTATCGCCGTGTCTCAGCAGTGGAAGGCGGGAGAGATGGGCTATCGCTCGGGGGATTTCGACTTCCGGGTCTCCGCCGAGTTCACCGCCGAGGTCGTCCAGAGGGTGATCTCCAACGGTCTGCCCAGAGAGACCCTGCTCAACATCAACTGTCCTGCTGTCCCACCACAAGGGGTCGCCGTCACTCATCTCGGGAAGCGCATTTACAAGGACGAACTCAAGCAGGTCGGTGAGGAGGGCGATCGCCGCCAGTACGAGATCTACGGTTACGACGCTTCATTCGAGGACAACAAGGGGTCGGATCTCAACGCCGTGCACGAGGGTCTGATCTCCGTCACCCCGCTCCACTTCGACTTGACCGATCGGGCCGGTTTCGATGCGCTCGAGAGCTGGAACCTCGGAGGACTGCTGGAAGGGCTCGGCTGATGTCCTCCAAGGGCACGGCCAAGCGTGCCGCTGAGCTTCGAGATCTGATCGACCATCACGACCACCGGTACTACGTCCTCGACCAGCCCGAGGTCACGGATGCAGAGTACGACGAGTTGTTTCGCGAACTGCGCGAACTGGAGGAGGCCGACCCCGATCTGTCGACCCCGGATTCCCCCACTCAGCGGGTCGGCGGTGTTCCGCTGGAGAAGTTCGGACAGATCGAGCATGCCGATCCCATGCTCTCGCTCGCGAATGCGCGGAACGAGGAAGAGTTGCGAGCCTGGGCCGATCGGGTTGCCAGGGGCCTCGAAAGGCTCGACTTGGCAGCGGCGACCATCAGGTACGTGACCGAGCCCAAAATAGACGGGCTGGCGATCTCGCTCACCTACGAGGACGGTGTGCTCACCCACGGTGCCACCCGGGGTGACGGTCGAACGGGAGAGGATGTAACCCAGAACCTGAAGACGATCAAGGCCATTCCTCTCTCCTTCCCGGACGCTCCTCCGCTGATCGAGGTGCGTGGTGAGATCTACCTCCCGCTGTCCGATTTCGGTCGCCTGAACGAGTCCCGGTCCGAGCAGGGGGAACCGGTATTCGCCAATCCTCGTAACGCAGCTGCGGGGTCGATCCGCCAATTGGATCCCGCGGTGGCCGCCTCGCGCCCACTGTCGATGTGGACCTACGGCGTGGGCCGCCTGGAGGGAGCCGAATTCGGCAGCCACAGCGAGTCACTGGCTTGGCTCGCAGAGAAGGGATTTCGGGTCAACTCGGATGTGCAGACGCACGAGGGGATCGACGAGGTCGCCACTCGCTGCGATTGGTGGTCCGAGCAGCGGGATGAACTCGACTTCGAGATCGATGGCGTCGTGATCAAGGTCGACGATCGTTCCCTTCAGCGTGAGTTGGGGGTGGCGGGCCGCGAGCCACGTTGGGCGATCGCCTGGAAGTTCGCCCCGACGACCGCTACCACGACCCTCAAGCAGGTGGTCTGGAACGTAGGTCGCACAGGTCACCTGGTTCCCTTCGCGATGCTCGAGCCGGTGCATGTAGGTGGAGTGACGGTGAGTACGGCGACCCTCCACAACGAGGAGGATCTCGAGCGAAAGGATGTTCGAAACGGCGACGAGGTGGTGGTGTTGAGGGCCGGCGACGTGATTCCACAGGTCGTCTCACATGTCCCGGGCAAGCGCAGGAAGGGAGCACGCAAGCCCAAACCTCCATCCAAGTGCCCTGCCTGCGGAACCGCCACGGTCAAACCCGATGACGCGGTATTCACGATCTGTCCCAACTCGAGCGGATGCCCCGGGCAGGTCTTCCAGCACCTCAAGCACTTCCGTCAGGCGATGGAGATCGACGGGCTCGGCGAGAAGAACCTCGAGCGTTTTCTCGACCAAGGCCTGATCACCGATGCCGCGGATCTCTACT
>JAUMFR010000020.1:0-12888 GCA_032119755.1 Solirubrobacterales bacterium
ACCGATGACGGTCAGGAGTTCACCCTTCGAGACATGGGCAGTACAGCCGGCGCCTTCGATGCGCTCGACCACGTTCGCGACCTGTTCCTCGGTCGCCCCCTGTTTCATCACGATCATCATCTGTAGGTCACCATCATTTCCGTTGCCAACGACCGCCCGAGAAGCGGCGCGTCGACTGATCGTAGAGGGTCGGAGCCGTAGGTCGGACAGCTGCCTGCGCAGCGCACGCGAGCGCCCACGCTCAGGCCGAACCGCCCAAGTCGGTCCTGAGCCTCACTGCATCGCCGAGGTAGACGGGCTCGGGCGTGTGACCAGGGTCCCCGTAGTAGTGGACTAGCACCCTGACCAACGAGGACATAGCGCCGGGAACATCTATCTCCCGCGCGCAAAGCAGGGGCACCCGGTCGAGGCCCATCTCCCGTGCTGCGACAGCAGGGAACTCGGCATCGAGATCGTCGGTGGTAGTGAAGATGCAGCTGACGATGCTCTCCTGGTCCATAGCGTTGCGCGCAATGATTTCCTCCAGGAGTGATCTCGTAGCATCCCCGATCGCGTCTGCATCGTTCGACCGAACGATGTTGGCGCCGCGGACGGCGAAAAGACGCTCAGGTGTCTGACTGGGGCTCATGACCGCTTCTCCATCTCTCGGGCATATTCCCAGAGCGAATCGATTTCCCGGGTCGTGAGCTTGCGAGACTCACCGAGATCCAGCTCTCCCAACTCGAGGGGGCCGAAGTGGAGTCTCCTCAACGAGTCGACCTGGTTTCCCACAGCCTCAGCCATCCGACGAACCTGACGGTTCCTACCCTCGTGGATGGTGATTAGCAGTTCGAACTCGGAGATCCTCTCTACCTGCGCTGGCGCCGTCGGACCATCCTCTAGTTCCACTCCTCCGGCCAGACGAGATACGTCGTCATCCGCGACCGGCCTGCGCAACACGACCCGATAGGTCTTGGGAACCTCGTATCGGGGATGCGTGAGCAGGTTCGCCAGATCACCGTCGTTGGTCAGGAGGATCAATCCAGTCGAGTCGGCATCGAGTCGCCCGACCGGATAGAGCCTGCGTGGAGAATCGATCAGGTCCGTCACAGGTCTGCGTGAGCCCGGTTCACTGGCGGTCGAGACGACATCGCTGGGTTTGTTGAGCACCCACACCTCGCGCTCCTCGGGATAGATCGCTCTACCGTCGAAGTGGACCTCCTGCCCTCTCCCGACGGCCGTAGCCGGATCCGTGACCACGTCGCCATCGACCTGGACCCTTCCGGCACGGATCAGCCCCTCGGCGGCCCGGCGTGAAGCGACCCCAGAGTGCGCGAGGTACCTCGCGAGCCTCATCGTCCGGTCAGCTGTCGAGTCGGGCTGGTCCATGCCAGATCCCCGCCGCTTCAGGCCGCGCGACGTTCTCCCGCCTGCAGAAGCCGCTCCCGGAGCTCCCTCTCGTCTTCCGGCGTGGGGTCGAACTGCGCCGGATCTGGCAACGAATCGAGCGAGGCGAGGCCGAAGAGCTTCTCGAACAATTCGCTGGTGGCATAACTGACAGCGCCGAAGTCGGTCCGCCCCTTCTCTTCTATGAGTCCGCGCTCGGTGAGGCCGGACACGGTCGAGTCGGAGGATACGCCGCGGATCCGGGCGATTTCGGGGCGCGAGACTGGCTGCAGGTAAGCAACGATCGCCAGCACCTCGGCCTGAGCCTGGGTGAGCGGGGGCGTCTTCGGCTTTGCGAGGAGCTTACGGGCCGCATCATCGAATTGAGGAACCGAGGCGAGCGCGTATCCGCCAGCGACCTCACGCAGGACCAATCCACGACCAGAGTCCTCCAGAGACCTGCCGAGACTATCCAGCGCCTCGACCGTCTCGTCCTCATCTACCGCGAGAGCCTCGGCCAACCGCTTGGATGTGACGGCATCACTCGAGAGGAAGAGGAGCGCCTCGACTGCCGCCTCGAGGCCCCGGTCGACAGCACTCACGAGACGATGACCTCGATCGGGCCGAAGGAGCGATCCTGTCTCCAGCTGGCCTCTCCCCGCTTGTGCAGCTCGAGCAGAGCAAAGAGCGTCACCGCCTGGGTCAGGTGATCCTCGTTGCCGAAGGTCTCGCGGAAGTCGAAGCTCGACTTTGCGGCGAGCATGTCCTTGAGGATCCGGACCCTGCGACTGAGCGAGACGCTCTGTCGGATATGCGACGCATCGACCTTCGGCGGAGGCGTGAGAAGGGCCTCGAGGGCCTGACCGAGACGATCAGGCTCGTAGGCCTGCTCGGCTGCCTCCAGTGCCGCCCTTCGTAACTCCGGGGGCGCTGCCGCAACCCTGTAGCCGTAGCCCTCGGCCGCAGATCTGATCTCGATCAGCGCCTCGGCCGCATCGTGGTACCGGCGGTACTCGAGCATCCTGGCGAGGAGTTCGTCGGCAGCCTCCTCGGGCCCGAGTTCGTCCAACTCCTCCTCCTCGCCCGGAAGCAGCAGTTTGCTCTTCAGTTCGAGCAACGCGGCGATCAGGACCAGGAACTCCGTGACCGACTCCAGATCCAGACTCCCCACCGACTCGAGGTGATCGATGTAGGCGAGCACGACATCGGCAAGATCCACCTCCGCGAGGCTGATCTCCTCGCGCAAGAGAACCGCCAACAGGAGGTCGAAGGGACCCTGGAAGATGGCGAGATCGAGATCCAGACGAGAGACCGAGGCTGGAGCGGTCGAGTTCACGCGGCGAGCGTATAGGCGACGACGGTCAAAGAATCGACTCAACCACTGCCGGGCCCGAGACCCATGGCCGAACGTGCCTCGTCGAGGACCCTAGAAGCCATCTCCGCCGCCCTGTCCGCGCCTGACGAGAGTGCCTCATCGAGAGCCTTCTCGTCCGGTCTGATCTCCGAATAGCGCTGTCTCACCGGGGCGAGGAATTCCGAGGTCGCTTCCGCGACGGCGGACTTGAAATCACCATATCCCGCCGAGGCGAACTCCTCCTCGACCACAGACGGCTCGAGGCCCCGGATCACCGAGAGGATCTCGATCAGGTTCGCAATCCCCTCCTTGCCCTCTCCTCTCACGATTCCCTGCCCGGAATCGGTCACAGCCGAACGGAACTTCTTCTCGATGGCGGCGGGCTCGTCGAGCACATAGACGGTCCCCTGCTCGCTGCCTCCGGTCGTGGACATCTTGCTGGTGGGGTCCTGGAGGTCCATGATCCGCGCGCCGATCTCGGGAATGCGGTGGTCCGGCTCCACCAGGATCTCACCGAATCGTTCGTTGAACCTGCGCGCGATCTCTCTCATCAGCTCCACGTGCTGGCGCTGATCCTCGCCGACAGGCACTTCCTGAGCCCGGTAGGCGAGGACATCGGCAGCCTGGAGGACCGGGTAGAAGAAGAGCGCGGCGGAGACGAGTTCGCGCTGCTTCGACGACTTGTCCTTGAACTGGTGCATCCGATTGAGATCACCGTGAGAGGTAACCGATGACAGCAACCAACACAGTTCGGTGTGCTCGCGGACATCGGATTGCCGGAACAGGACGCATCTATCCGGATCCAGGCCGGAAGCCAGGAGGATCGCCGTGGTGTCGTAGAGGTTGGAGCGCAATTCGGCTGGATCCCATGCCACGCTGATCGCGTGGAGATCGACGATGCAGTAGATCGCCGGGTCTCCCCTGTCCTGACCCTCCACGTACTGGCGGATGGCACCGATGTAGTTGCCGAGGTGCTTTCGACCTGTCGGCTGGATGCCGCTGAAGATCCTCATGACCGCAGCAGTCTCGCAAACGTCATGGCGGCCAGTTGTCCGACGGACGACCCGTCGCTCAACCGAGTGGTTGGCGTATCACCGGATCACGTGCCGCACCGGCCTCGTCTAGACGCCGGACGGGCGTGGTGTACGGAGCCCCCGTGGCAATCGCGGGATCGGATTCAGCTTCCTCGAGGACCGTCTCGATCGTGTCGGCGAAGGCATCCAGAGTCTCCCTGGTTTCGGTCTCGGTCGGCTCCATCAGCAGGGCCTCCTCTATCAGCAGCGGGAAGTAGACGGTCGGCGGGTGGAACCCGAAGTCGAGTATCCGCTTCGCGATGTCGAGGGTCCTCACCCCGAGGTCGTCTTTCGCCTTAGAGGCGGAGAGGACGAACTCGTGCATCGGCCTGCGATCTACGCCGAGGGGCAGATACTTCCCCGCCCGACCCTCCGAGAGTCGGCTCAGCAAGTAGTTGGCGTTCAGGACCGCGGTCTCTGAAGCCTCTTGGAGTCCATCCCCTCCGAGGCTGAGGATGTAGGCGTAGGAGCGAACGAATACGCCGAAATTCCCCTGGAACCCTCGCAAGCGGCCGATCGCCTTGGGGCGGTCGTAGTCGAGGTCGAAGGTAGGGCCGCTGCCGTTGCCCTCGCTGGTCCGGACCACTTGCGGCTTGGGCAGGAACGGTTCTATCCGGTCGGAGACCGCGATCGGGCCGGAGCCCGGGCCGCCCCCGCCATGCGGTTGCGAGAAAGACTTGTGGAGGTTGACGTGGACGATGTCGAACCCCATGTCACCTGGACGCGACCGCCCCATGATCGCGTTGAGGTTCGCCCCGTCGTAGTAGAGGGTCCCCCCGACCGAATGCAGGATCTCCGCAATCTCGGCGATGTTCTCGTCGAACAGGCCGAGCGTGTTCGGATTGGTGAGCATGAGACAGGCCACCTGATCATCGGCCTTCTCCCGGAGATCGTCCATGTCCACTCCACCCTGCTCACTGGTCGCAACCCTGACCACCTCGTATCCGGCCATCGAGACCGTCGCGGGGTTCGTCCCGTGAGCGGTGTCGGGTGTCAGGATCTTGGTCCGCTGTTCACCCCGATCCGCGTGATACGCGCGGGTGAGCAGGAGGCCAGCGAGCTCACCGTGGGAACCGGCGGAAGGCTGGAGGCTGACGTGAGGCAACCCGCAGATCTCGGCAAGCGACTGCTGGAGGTTCCACATCAATTCGAGTGCGCCCTGAGCCCTGCGGGGGTCTTGGGCCGGGTGGAGCCGGGCGTGGCCGGGCAAAGCGGCGACTCGCTCATTGAGCCTCGGGTTGTGCTTCATCGTGCACGAACCCAACGGGTACATGCCTGTGTCGAGATCGAAGTTCCGGCGTGACAAACGGTTGTAGTGGCGGACGATCTCGGGCTCGGCGATCTCGGGCAGCTCCGCCGGTCGCTCGCGCAGGAGTGACTTCGGGATCAACTCCTCGATCGGGGTCTCGGGAACGCCGGCAACCGGCAGGTCCGCGGCGCGACGCCCTGGCACGGACCGTTCGTAGATGGTGGTTGCGTGATCACGCTGCTGCGCGGTGGGCACCTCGGCTGTACTGGGCGGTGCCGTCTGGAGACTCAAGAGACGACCTCCTTCTCGCGCGGCGCCTCAGATCCGACAGAGACCGCTCGGCCGATAAGCTCAGCCAGCTTGTCGATGTCGCCGACGCTCCGGCGCTCGGTGATAGCCACCAGCAACCCGTTTTCTATCTCCGGGTATTCGCGGTCCAGCCGATAGCCCGCGGCGACTCCCTCCGCAGCGCACAAGTCGAGCACTTCGCCGACCGGGGCATCCAGCGAGAGTGCGAACTCACGCACCACGGGTGCGTCCGAGACGAGGCTGACACCAGGCACCTCTGCGAGCTTCGAGCGGGCGTAGGCGGTCCGCCTGACCAGCAATTCTCCGAGCTCGACGAAGCCCCGCTTGCCCAGCCAGGCGAGATGGATCATCCCCGCCAGCGAGTTGAGTGCTTGCGCAGTGCAGATGTTGTGGGTGGCCTTCTCCCTCCGGATGTGCTGCTCACGGGTCTGGAGCGTGAGTACGAAGCCACGCCTTCCGTCTGCGTCGGTGGTCTGTCCCGCGATCCTCCCGGGCATCCTCCGAAGGTGCTCCTCGGCGGCGCAGAAAAAACCGAACGACGGCCCGCCGAAGTCGAGGCGGTTACCGAGCGGCTGGCCTTCGCCAAAAACGATGTCGGCGCCGCACTCGCCGGGCGGCTTGAGGATCGAGAGCGCCATAGGATCACAGGCGACCACCACGAGGGCTCCGTGGGCCTTCGACGCCTCCGTCAAGGCCTCGATGTCCTCGACCGAGCCGAGGAAGTTGGGCTGCTGCAGGAAGACCGCGGCTGTGTCGTCATCGACGGCCTCCACCAGTGCTGCGGCCTGCGTCACACCGTCTTCGAGATCGACCTCGACCACTTCGGATCCGTATCCGGCCGAGTAAGTCTCGAGGACCTCACGGGTGTGTGGGTGAACCCCCCTCGTTGCCACCAACTTCTTGCGACCTGTCGCGCCGATGGCGAGGTACGCTGCCGCGGCAGCGGTGGACGGGCCTTCGTACAGACCGGCATTGGCGACCGGCAGCCCCGTGAGCTCGGACATGGCTGTCTGGAACTCGAACATCGTCTGCAAGCCACCCTGAGATACCTCCGGCTGATAGGGCGTGTAAGGAGTGAGGAACTCCGATCTCGAGATGATGGTCTCGACGATCGCCGGTACGTAGTGGTCGTACATACCCGCACCAAGGAAACTCACCTCCGAGTCGGCATCGGTATTGCGAGCAGACATCTGCCTCAATCTGTCGAAGACCTCCGCCTCGGAGAGGCCGTCCGGGAGGTCGAGCGGGCGACCTAGGCGCAGTTCCTCCGGGATCCCGGAGAAGAGGTCGTCGACCGAATCGACGCCGATCTTGGCCAGCATCTCTTCACGATCCGAGTTGGTTGCCGAGGTGTAACGAGTCATGGACGGTAATCCTAGACGGCCGCAACGATGTCCAATAGACGTCGGCCCGAATCAAAGTGACGAGATCACGCAATTCGCGGCCGACCTGAGTCAGTTGGAATCAGCCGTCGAGCATCGCCTGATAGGCGGCAGAGTCCATCAGCGAGTCCAACTCCGAAGGATCTTTGACCTTGATCCTGACCAACCACCCATCACCGTAGGGATCGCTGTTGATTGCCTCGGGTGCGTCGCCGAGGGCCTCGTTGACCGCAACGATCTCCCCTGAGAGGGGAGCGAAGATTTCGGATACTGCTTTGACCGATTCGAGCTCCGTGTAGGGCTTGTCCTTGTCCACCGTGGTGCCGACCGGCGGCGGCTCGTAGAAGACGACCTCGCCCAGCGCGTCCTGGGCATACCAAGTGATCCCGAAAACCGCCTCATCTCCCTCCACCCTCGTCCAGTCGTGCTCGGGGTGGTACTTGAGGTCTTCCGGGTAAGCGGCGGCGTTCACGATGCCCGCACCCTATCCATCTCGTGAGTAGAGAGGCATCTTGTCGACCACTGCTTTGCGCATCTTGCCCCGGACGTCGATCTCGATTTCCGTTCCAGGGTCGGACAGCTCGCCCGGCACATAGCCCATGCCGATCCCCAAATCCAGTGTCGGTGAGAGCGTGCCGCTCGTTACTTCGCCGATCCGCTCTCCGTTCTTGAGGATCGGATTCCCGTTGCGGGGGATCCCGCCGTCCGGGAGCTCGAATGCCGCCAGGCGATCTCCGGAGGTGTCTTCGCGCGCCTCGAGACATGCCTCGGAGCCGATGAATCCAGTCTCCTCCTTGACCGCCCAACCGAGGCCTGCCTCGATCGGGGTGCGATCGAGGCTCAGTTCGTTCCCGTAGAGGCAAAAACAGGCTTCCAGTCTCAGGGTGTCGCGTGCGCCGAGCCCTGCCGGAACCGCTCCAGCCGAGACCAACGCCTTCCAGGTTTTCAGTGCCGACTCCGGTGGCATCAGCAACTCCACCCCATCCTCTCCCGTGTAGCCGGTCCCGCAGACCAGCATCGGTGAGCCCGCGACACTCGCTGATGCGACCTCGAATCGTCCAGGCAGGTCTTCGTCGCAGATTCCACCCACGATCCTCCGAGCCTCCGGGCCCTGGACCGCGAGCATCGCGATGTTCTCCGCGACATCCTCGACCTCGACGTCCCAGCGCTTAGCCTCGACCTCGAACCGCTCGAAGTCCCGAGGGTGGTTGGAAGCGTTGGTAACCGACAGCCAGCGCTCGTCGGCAAGCCGGTAGGAGAAGAGATCGTCGAGGACACCTCCTCCCTCCTCACACAGACACGAGTATTGAGACCCACCTACCTCGACCTTCGATGCGTCGTTGGTGAGGGCCTTCTGGAGGAACTCCAGAGCCTGTCGGCCGCGAATCTCTATCTGGCCCATATGAGAAACGTCGAATACTCCGCAGGCACTCCGAACTGCCTCGTGCTCTGCCGTGATGCCGCCCGGATACTGCACCGGCATCTCCCATCCGGCGAAGGGCATCAGTTTCGCGCCGGCCTCGACATGGGCCTCGTGGAGGGGGGTACGACGAAGCTGGCTCACTGCGGCTCAGGTTAGTCGGAACCGAATGCCAACGCCGATGCGACCAAGGGTAGAGATGCACCGCTGTGCCCCTCGTGGTCAGATCTGGACTCCGACGTCCCCAGATGGGCTATTTCAGGAAATCGGGAACGTCGATGTCGGAATCCGACACCCTGAGATCCCCGAGAGCCGGCGCAGCCTGGCTGACGCCGGTATCGCGACGCTTGACCTCTCGACGCGTGATCTGGGGGGCTCGAGCGATCATCTCGAAGCCCTCGAAGCCGGTAGCCACCACGGTCACCCGGCACTCTTCCTGCATCATCGAGTCGACGACCGCGCCGAAGACGATGTTGGCGTTCGGGTCAGCGGTCTCCATCACCAGGCGGGCAGCCTCGTTGACCTCGAACAGCCCGAGGTCCTCGCCGCCGGTGATGTTGAGCAGCACGCCCTTGGCGCCGTCGATCTTCTCCTCGATCAACGGAGAGGTGAGGGCATTCCGCGCCGCTTCGACGGCACGGTTCTCACCTGAGCCGACACCCACTCCCATCAGGGCAGAGCCGGCCTCGTGCATGACCAAGCGGACATCGGCGAAGTCGAGGTTGATCAGGCCGGGCACGGTGATCAGATCGGTCACGCCCTGAACGCCCTGGCGGAGTATGTCGTCCGCCTCGCGGAAGGCCTCGAGGATGGTGGTCTGACGTTCCACCACGTGGAGCAGCTTTTCGTTGGGCACCACGATCAATGTGTCGACCTGGTCCCGCAGCTTCTGGACGCCTTCCTCGGCGGCAGCCATGCGGCGCTTGCCCTCGAATTCGAAGGGCTTGGTGACGGCACCTACGGTGAGCGCTCCGATTTCCTGCTTGGCGATCTCTGCGATCACGGGCGCGGCGCCGGTACCCGTACCGCCTCCCTCTCCGCAGGTGACGAAGACCATGTCGGCCCCCTTGAGCGCCTCCTTGATCTCGTCGCGCGACTCGGCAGCTGCCCCTGCGCCGATCTCGGGATTCGCTCCCGCACCGAGACCCTTGGTCAGGTTGTGACCGATGCCGATCTTCACGTCGGCGTCGCAGGCCTGGAGTGCCTGAGCGTCGGTGTTGCAGGCGATGAACTCGACTCCGCGCAGGCCTGCATCGACCATCCGGCTGATGGCGTTCGAACCGCCGCCGCCGACACCGACGACCTTGATGACCGCGAGGTAAGAGGTCTCCATTTTGGTTGGTCTTGCTCCGTTTCCTTTTCGGTCTCGCCAGTCCGCCCGAGCCCCATCCGATGGGACCCTCCCAGACGCTCCGCAAACCCCTTGCAGGAAGCCCGTTCAGAGGCCACCGCAAGCAGGACGACGGTAGGTCAATTGGGGGCGGGTGTCAATGGCCGAAATGGCCAAACCCTCGATTTGTAGTCGAGGGTTTTGACCCCCCTCTTCTGGACCGTTGGTTGAGCCTTAGGGTTTCGGCGAAGACCGGCTTTTCCCTGTAAAGCGCGAATAGAACGAAATCAGGACGCTGACCGACAATGAGCACTTTCCCCGATTTCCACGACCATCAACGCGCCCCTGAGGGAGTGCAAAAAGCAGTGCAGAAACGGCCGCTGGAGGCTTTGCGAGAACCCTTTCGGCGCATTGGCGAAGCTATCCGGTAACAGGCCGGCCCGGCGCGCTGACATCGATGTAGGTTGGCGAACCGAGCCCCGGGTCGGCCAAGAGCGCAGAGGCGGCTGCCCACTTCGCGCGGCCGTCATCTCCGTCGCCGAATCGCAGCTGAGGGGCTCCGCTCAGATCGACCACGACACCTCCGTAGGTCTCCTCCCATGCGGCCGAGATCAGACCGGTTTCGAGTGGCTCCGGCGTCGCTCCGATGATCGAAGCCTGGGCTATGCCGCGATCATCCACTAGGCCTTCGGATGCGAGCGTGGCGGTGATGGTCGGCAAATCAAAGCCTGAGACATCGAGGCCGATCAGCGCATAGCCGTCCGCCGAGATACCGGTGACCTCTCCTTCGACGGTCGACACGGCCACAGGGAGTCGCTCTCGGATCTTCACCTCGAGCGTGTGGGGGAGATCGGTCGAAGTGGTGATAGCGGCCACGGTCGGAAATGCCCCGAGCGCCTCGATCAGCTTGCCCTGATCGACATTGAGCGTGGTCATCTGCTCACCTACCCGATCAAGCGACTTCTGGATCGCATTCCGATTCACCGTCGCACCTCTGACCTCGACCCTCGTGACAGCAACAAGGGATGAATCCCTGAACCAGAACCAGTAGGCAGCCAGGAGCGCGACCAGCAACAGCGCGAGTGCGGTGAGCCGAAGGCGCCAGACGCGCCACCCTGCTCTCACTCCTCTATCTCCCAGTCGGCCGGCCAATCGATGTCACCGAGGGTCTGGACCTCCGGCTCGAGTATCACCCCGAACTCGGCGTGCACGCGATGCCGAGCCTCGGACAACACCTTCAAAACCTCGGCAGCCGTGGCCGAGTCGAAGTTCTCCACGAAGTTCGCATGCTTGTGCGAGAGCCTTGCACCCCCAACCGTAAGACCACGGCAGCCGGTCTCGTCGAGGAGCATCCCCGCAGATTTCCCGCCGGCCCGCTCGTCATCCGGGTTGACGAAGGTGGAGCCGAATGTCTTGATTCCAGATGGCTGGGCCTCCTTGCGCTTACCTCGCATCTCGGCCATCGTCCCCTTGATCATCTCGACCTCTGCCGGAGACAGAGAGAACCACGCCCTCGAGACGACCTCACCCCGTCCGAGATTGGAGTCCCGGTAGCTGAATCCGAGATCATCAGGCGTTGCCTTGCGAACCCCTCCAGCGGTACAGATGCTCACCCGGGTGAGCACCCGCCCCAACTCGCCGCCGTAGGCGTTCGCGTTCATCCGAACCGCTCCCCCGACCGTCCCCGGAATGTTCACGCCGAACTCCAACCCGCTGAGCCCCCAGCCAGCCACCTTGGCCGAGACCGACGGCAGCCTCGCGCCACCACCGCACTCGACCACGTTCTCGGCCCTCTCGACCTCCGCCAACGGACCCCTCAGCTTCAGCACGAGGCCCCTGAAGCCCGAATCGGCGATCAGGAGGTTGGAACCGGAGCCGACTATCCCGAGTGGCAGACCCTCATCCGCCGCCCATGCAAGGAGGGCTACCAGATCTTCTTCGCTCTCGGGCTCCGCGTAGTGATCGGCAGGGCCTCCGATCCTGATCGTGGTCAGGCGATCGAGAGGAAAATCCTCGGCTGTGGAAGGCGTACCGCTCATCGGTTACCTTCCGCGACGAGATCTTCGGCCAGACGATCTATGTCACCAGCTCCGAGCGTGACCAGGAGATCCCCCTCGGCCAGTCGGCCGGAGAGGGCCGCGAATGCGTCATCCCGTGTCGGCAGCCACCAGACGGGTCTGCCACCAGCCGCGTCTGCCGCGGCTTCGGCTACCCATCTGCCGGTCACGCCCGCGAGCTCCCCCACCGGCGCCTCGCGCGCCGGGTAAACCTCGAGGACTCCGATCTCGTCTGCGGCGGCGAGTGCGCGGCCGAACTCGGTCGAGAGGGCCTTGGTCCTCGAGTAGAGATGAGGCTGGAAAATGGCGATGACCTTCCGCGACCCGACCTGGCGCGCCGCCTCCAGCGCAGCAGCGACTTCGGTCGGGTGATGGGCGTAGTCGTCGTAGACGAGAGCGCCCGATGAAGTGCTCCCCTTGCGCTCGAATCTCCTGGCCACACCGGGGAAGCCGGCAAGCGCCTCTGCGAGTTGCCGCGGCTCGACCTGATCCAGCAGACCGGCCAACCCGAGAGCGCCGAGCGCTGCGAGAGCGTTCAAGACGTTGTGACGCCCAGGCGCTGCGGTCCGGAGATCCAGGTCGCCAGCTGTTCCAGGCAAGCCGCTGACCAGGAACGAGGTGCCCGACCCTGACGAAGAGAGTTCTCTCGCCTCGATTTCACTGGACAGAGCCGGCTCGGCCTCCGACCCTCCCCCGAGGATGTCGAATCGCAGGCAGCGCTCGGGGCCAGAGAGATCCACCTCGGGTCCGACGATCATCGATTCCGAGTGTGAGACGAATCTGGTGAACGCCTCCCGAAGATCTTCGAGAGATGCCCAGCGAGCATGATGGTCGAGTTCGAGATTGGTCACCACGGCTACCTCGGGAGAGATCTCGAGAAAACTCGCATCGCTCTCGTCCGCCTCGGTGACCATCCACTCGCCAGTGCCCCAGCCTGCGTTCGTCGGCGTCCCGGAAGAGCCGGCTCCTGGCAGCTCACCCCCGATCAGGAAGCTGGGCTCCTCACCGAGCATTCTCATCAGGTGGACGCAAAGTGCGGTGGTAGTGGTCTTCCCATGCGTACCCGCCACTGCGATCAGACGCCGCGCCCGTGACACCTCCGCCAGCAGCTCACCTCGGTGGATGATGCGCTGACCCCTCTCTCGGGCCAGCAGGAGCTGTGGGTTGTCCTCAGCGATGGCACTCGAGACGACCACCTCGCAATCCGCCGGAAGAGCGTCGGGATCGTGTCCGATCTCGGTTGGAATCCCGAAAGCGCCGAGGCGGGAAAGGTAAGAGGAATCACTCCGGTCAGAGCCGGCTACCTCGGCTCCTCTAGAGGCAGCGATCGCTGCCAGCCCTGACATACC
>JAUMFR010000020.1:12898-18308 GCA_032119755.1 Solirubrobacterales bacterium
CCGCGCTCGTCGTGTCGCCGGATCGCGTCGCCTCGACCCGGTGCAGTTCCTCTAGGCCCGTGACACTGCTCCGTGTCCTAGCTGCGTCGACCACGAGCCTTGCCACTTCGGCGGCAGCATCCGGTCGAGCGAGGGCAGCCGAGGCTCGAGCCATCTCGGCAAGGAGGTCCGGGGAATCGAGCAGGTCGGCGACGGCAGCGCGAAGAGTGCCCGAATCGAGTTCGGAGTCCGCCAGAATTCGGGCCGCACCACCGGAAACCATCCACTCCGCGTTCCGGGTCTGGTGATCGGCGGTGGCGTGCGGATATGGGATGAGCACCGCCGGTTTTCCAGCGGCAGCGATCTCGAACACTGACCCACCTGATCTCCCCACAACCAGATCTGCCGCTGAGAGCACCTCTCCAAGACCCGGCTCGTAGCGAAGCAGGTTGTAGCCGGAGGGATTCCCTCTGGCCGCCAACTGAGTCGCGACCTCGTCGAAATCGCGTTCGCCGCTGATGTGGATCACGCTCGCTGCGAGGGGCTGCAGGGCTGCAACCGCACAGAGATTGAGGCTCCTCGCACCGAGACTCCCGCCCACCACGAGCACGCAAGGCTCATCCGGCTCGAGGCCGAAACGTGACCGGGCTGAGGCCCGATCGACGGAGGTCAGCTCACGCGGAAGCGGGCGGCCGGTCACGGTGAAGGGCGGATGGTCACGACCCTCTATGGGGAATGAGAGACAGACGGTGTCGGCCCTGTGGGCCAGCACACGATTGGTCAATCCGAGGTGACTGTCCGCCTCGGTCAGGACCAGCGGGATCCCGAGACCGAGCGCGGCCAACCCGGCAGGACCCGAGACGTACCCGCCCCCGCCAAGGACCACAGAAGCGGATCTCTCTCGAAGGACCTTGGTCGCTTGCGGCAGAGCCAGCGCCGCCTTGGCCAGAGCTCCGGCTGCCTTCAGCGGATTACCGCGATCGAGCCCGCTGAGGTCGAGGAAATCGATCTCGTAGCCGGCATCGGGGACGAGTTTCGCCTCGGCCCGCTCGCGCGTACCGAGGAAGGTAACGATGGCTCCGTCAGCCCGAAGCTCGTCCGCCACCGCCACCGCGGGAACGACGTGTCCCGCCGTGCCGCCGGCTGCGATCACGACCCGGAGCGGGTCGCTTTCGGGGTGTTCTGGGCCTGCTCTTGCCACCTTCGATTACCTGCAGTTTCGCAGCGCCTCCGGCGCGGGGACGGCGTCGGGGAACGCGAGGTGCAGCCGTCGACTGTTCGCTCCTCGACGGCACCGAAGAGCGAGCGGCCACCGGACCTCGAGCGACGTTGAGGAGCAAGCCCACGGCAGCGAGCATCACCACGAGACTCGTACCCCCGTAGGAGACGAACGGGAGCGGGATGCCGGTCAGGGGAGCGAGTCCCATCACGGCGAACAGGTTGATCCCGGCCTGAATCAGGATGAGGGAAGTGAGAGACGCCGCGAGGAGCTTCGAGTAGCGGTCGGTCGCTCGATGCGCCGCCTTGAACCCTGCCCAGCCGAACATCCCGAAGAGAGCTATCAGCGCCAACATCCCCGCGAACCCCGATTCCTCCCCGATCACGGCTGCGATCATGTCGGTGTGAGCCTCCGGCAGATAGGAGGCCTTCTGGATACTCTCCCCGAGCCCCACTCCCAGAGGTCCGCCTGATCCGATCGCGATCTCGGCCTGAGCGCTCTGATACCCCGCGCCCGACAGGTCAGCCGTAGGATCGAGGAAACTCGTGAGCCTCGCCTGCTGGTAGGGATGACTGGCGATCAGCGCAACTACGCCCACCGCCAGTACCGCCGCAACAGGAGCGAGGGTGCGGGGCTTGGTCCCCGCGAGCAGGAGCAGACAGATCGACGAGAAGATGATCGTGCTCGATGTACCGAGGTCCGGCTGCAGCGCGATGAGTCCGAGGAACGCTCCGCAGACGATGAGGAATGGGCCGAGTCCCTGGAGGGTCCTCACTCGCCGTGGCTCGGAGGCGAGCAGGTGCGCTCCATACAGCAGCACCGCCAGCTTGGCGATCTCCGATGGCTGGAATTGAACCACCCCTGCACCGAGCCAACGCTGAGAACCGTTGACGGTCTGACCGACTCCAGGGACCAGCACCGCGAGGAGCATCAGGAACGCCACGACCAGGAATACCGGTGTGGTCACCCTCGCGAGCCGCAGCCCGTAGGTGGAGAAGACCCGCATCACGATGAGCCCGATTACGGAGAAGACCGCTACCCGCTTCAGATACTCGGCGCTGTCCCCTCCCCCTTCGGGGAGTACCGCCTTGACCGAAGTGGCACTGAACACCATCAGGGCGCCAAAAGCGACCAGACAGAGAGTCGCCGTCAGCATCACCGAATACTCAGGTGGCGGGGCATCGCGCTTCCTCCTTGGACCGCTGGGTAGCAGGCGGCTCATGCTCCGATCCTCCTGTCCACCAGATCCTTGAACCTGTCGCCTCGCTGCTCGAAGTCCTCGAACAGGTCGAAACTCGCGCAGGCGGGAGCAAGCAGGACGACCTCGCCTTCCAGCGCAGCGTCCGAAGCTCGCTCGACAGCCTCCTCGAAGTCACCAGAGGTCACGACCTCCACTCCGCTATCTCGTGCGGACGCAAGCGCGGATTCGAGGGCCGTTGCTGCCTCGCCGACGAGGTAACAACCTGTGCAGCGCTCGAGCACCGCCTCCAGCAGCGGCTCGAGCGGCTCATCTTTCAGCGAGCCTCCCAAGATCACTCTGACCCCGGATGGGAACGAGGCGATCGCAGCAGAGGCGGCCGCGACGTTGGTCGCCTTCGAATCGTTCACGTAACGAACCCCTTGCGCCTCACCCACCAGCTCGAGACGATGGGCAACACCCTCGAAGGAGCGGAGGCCGTCGGCGACCTGATCGAGTTCGATGCCACACGCGACAGATGCCGCGGTTGCTGCAGCCGCGTTTGAAAGGTTGTGTTCGCCGAGGAGAGGGAGGTCGGCGACTTCGACCACATCTTCGCCCCGCCAGATGATCCAACCCGTACGAACCTCGGCGTCGCAGCCAACGCTGCGGAGTGATGGCCCGTCGCCCGGTCCACAGAAACCGATCTCCTTGGCATCGCCGGGAACCTCGACCTCCTCGAGCAACGGATCACATGAGTTGATCACCGCGGTATCGCCAGACACCTGATTGGCGAAGATTCTCAGCTTCGCGCCGAGATACTCCTCCATCGATCCGTGTCGGTCCAGATGATCGGGTGAGAGGTTCAACAGCACTGCAACCTCCGGGGAGAACTCCGATGAGTCCTCCAGCTGGAAACTCGAGCACTCGCATACGACCGTTGCCTGTGGATCCGCCCGGCCTACCAGCGAGGCGACGGGCTTGCCGACGTTCCCGGCGACCTCCACCGGCACCCCGGCGACGCGATGGATGTGACCGATCATCTCCGCCACCGTGGTCTTGCCATTGGTCCCGGTGACGGCGCAGAATCGATTGGGCAGTGACCGCCACGCCAGTTCGAGTTCTCCGGTTACTTCTATAGAGCGATCGAGTGCAGCCGAGATCAACGGCGAGCCGCCCGGTACGCCGGGGCTCTTGACCAGTGTCGCAATCCCCTCGAGGAGGTCCTCTGACTGGTTCGAGAGCGAGACCTCTATGCCCTCGCTGACCAGATCCGATGCTCCGTCTGGCTCTCCTGCATCACAGCCTCGCACCTCCGCACCTGCAGCGACGAGCATCCTGGCGACCGCCTGTCCGGAGCGGCCCATGCCGACAACGAGAAACGGCCCCTCCGGCAGGGGCGGACGGATGCGCTCTGTCTGGCGCGGATTCATCTAATCCTCTTTCGCCTCCCACGCCTGAGTCCCTACCTGCCTACACGCCTGTTCAGGCGCGAACGACCGGACTCAGGCGTGAATCGGGACTTCTATCAGCCGATCGACTGCTGGTAGAGCGTGAATCCGATGCCCGAGCAGACGGCCGCGATGATCCAGAACCGCAGCATGATCTTGGTCTCCGACCACCCCATCAACTCGAAGTGATGGTGGACCGGAGCCATGAGCAGGACGCGACGCCGGAAGAGTTTGAAGAAGGCGACCTGGAGCGCCACCGAGAGGGCCTCTATCACGAAGATCCCGCCGATCAGGATCAAGAGGATCTCGGTCTGCGTCATCACTGCGAGCGCACCGATCGCCCCTCCGAGCCCAAGCGAACCGGTGTCACCCATGAAGATCGAGGCCGGGAAGGCGTTGAACCAGAGGAACCCGATGCATGCACCTACCAGACAGGCGGAGAGCATCGAGAGGTTCTCCTGCTCGCCCGTGATGAAGGTGATCGCGGTGTATGCGAGCAGGACGATCGCGCAGCAACCGGCAGCGAGCCCGTCCAGACCGTCGGTCAGGTTCACCGCGTTCGATGAACCGGCGATGACCAGGAAGACGAACAGGAGATAGAGACCGTCCGAGAGCGGAACCGTCGCGTCGGCAACCCTGATCTGGAGCTGGGGGTCGAGCCCTACCTCGTGGCGGGCAACCCACCAGAGCCCGATCGCCAGACCGAGTTGGAAGAGGAGCTTCCAGCGGGCTGAGAGTCCGAGCGACCTGCGCTTGACGAGCTTCAGGAAGTCATCTGCGAAACCGATCAGGGCACAGCCGAGCGCGACACCGAGGACGGCGAGGCTCGCGGGATCGCGATCCGACAGAGCTATGAACGGAATCGAGATCGCGAGGAAGATGATCAGGCCACCCATGGTGGGCGTACCGGCCTTCTCGTGATGTTCTGCCGGCCCCTCCTCACGGATCTGCTGACCAAATTCCTTGACCCGTAGATATGAGATGAATTTCGGGCCGAGGAATATGCAGATCAGCATCGAACCCATCGATGCAATGAGAATCTCTCCCAGCATCAGGAACCCTGCCCGGTCAGCCGGGTCGCGACCACCTCGAGCCGGACCGATCTCGAGCCTTTGACCAGCACCGCGTCATTGCCGCCCAGTGTCTCCGCCAGGCCGATCGCTGCCTCGTCTGCCGTAGCGAACCACTTATCGGGCTCGTAGGCCTTGGCCTGTTCGCCTACGCCGACCAACATGTCGACCCCGACCGTGCGTGCGTAGTCAGCAACTTCGGAGTGGAAACGCTCAGCCTCCGGGCCGAGCTCACGCATCTCTCCGAGCACGGCCAGGTGGCGGTCGGCATCGAGAGTCAACAGGTGGTCCAGCGCCACTCGCATCGAAACCGGGTTTGCGTTGTAACAGTCGTTGATCAGCACGGATCCGCCCGTCAGCCGAACGAGATCTCCCCGCAGGCGTGAGAAGACTACTCCCGGCGCCCGTCGTGCCATGGTCGCGAGGTCGATCCCGAGCGCGACACCAACCGAAATGGCGGCCAGAGCGTTGAGCAGGTTGTGCTCCCCGGAAAACGGGAACGTGAATTCGCAGG
>JAUMFR010000021.1:0-16047 GCA_032119755.1 Solirubrobacterales bacterium
GATAAGTCCAGTAGATCAGGGCCAGATAGGTGACCACGAGGAAGAGGACGAAGAAGCTCAGAAACAGTCCGATTCCTCCACCGAAGCCGAATATTCCCAGAGGCGTAGTCATCTCTAACGCCTATTTTCCCTTTCGACGACCAAGACCCTGCAAGCCCACGCGCAACTCACAGGTAGGCCAGACCGAACACGTAGCCAACCGCGAAGAAGATGATGATCACGATCGCGACGATCGCTGCGACCAGACCCATCATCGTCAGTAGTTCACTTCTCGCTTCCTTGTCCATACGTAGCTAGAAGGTAGTGGGAACCGGTGACGACCGCGACACCTCCGTTGCGATGCGCGATCTCACGGGATCTGGCGATGGCCTCCGCAGGGTCGAGAACTACCTCTGAAGCAACCCCGAAGCGCTCGCAGGTGGCTGCCAACTCCGAGGCGGGTATGCACTTGGCCCCCGGGCGGCCGGTGCCCGCCATCCGGTCCTCGGCGATCTCGGTACAAACGAAGGTCTCCGATATTCCCGCCAGAGCCTCGATCATTCCCGAGGCATCCTTGTCGTCGAGGATTGCAAGGCAACAGACCACCGGCCTGCCCTCACAGACGGCTGGAAGGGCCTCAGCCAGCGCCCGGGCAGCATCTGGATTGTGCGCGACATCCAATACCACCGGGGGCTCACCTGCCAGGACCTCCAGTCGGCCGGGAATCAGGAATTCCGAAGGATCGACGGCTGGATTCGCCCCTCCTCCATCTCCGACCAACACCGCTGTTGCGGCAAGTGCAAGACCGAGATTCCGGCGTTGGAACGCGGGCAGGGTATCGGGACCGGCCGGCTCCGCGATTACCCAACGTGCATGTCGATCGGCCACGAACCCCTCGACCACCGGCTCGACCCATGAGGACGGATCCGGACCAGTCACCAGCACGCTGTGGTCGCGCAAGACGGCGAGCTTCTCGGTCGCGATCTCCGCGACTGTGTCTCCGAGCCACTCGGTGTGATCGAGACCGACGGAGGTCAGGACCGTCACCTTCGACGGGATGACATTGGTCGCATCCAACCGCCCGCCCAGCCCCGCCTCGATCGCGGCGGCCTCCACCCCGGCCTCCGCGAACGCGCAGAATGCCGCAGCGGTGAGCAGCTCGTACTGGGTGACAGGTCCCTCATCGTCGCCGGACGCCCGGTCGGCCGCTACCGCAGCACGCTCGGCCTGCTCGAGTACCGCGAGGAAGAGATCCGACCCGACCGGCTCTTCCGCGATCTCGATCCGCTCCCGCCATGAAGTCAGGTGAGGGGAGAGATATGCGCCGGTCAGGCGCTCTCCCGATCCGCCGGCGAGCCTGGCGATGTATCGCGTGGTGGAGGACTTTCCGTTCGTTCCCACCACATGAGCGCTCGCGAATCGCCGCTGTGGCAGACCGAGCAGCGAGCAGAGCCGCTGCATCCGCTCGAGCCCCAGCTTCCATCCGATCGGCTCCCGCGCAGCGAGGATCTTCTCGGCGGCCGCATCGGTCTCGTTCAGGAGAGATCCTCCAGCTCGGACCGATACATCTCCAGTTTCTCCCTCTCCTCCTCGACCACTTCAGGCGGTGCGCCTGCGACGAACTTGTCGTTGGCCAGCTTTCCCTCGGCACGTGTGACCTCGGAGCGCAAAGTCTCCCTGCGTTCTTCGATCCTCGCGGCGACTGCCTCGGCGTCGACACCTTCGGCGGCGAGGATCTCTACTCCGGCCACGGTCGCGATCGCATCCCCCGCGGCATCCCCGAACTCGACTCTGGTGAGTCGACCGACCAGTTCATGGGGCTGGGCACCCGGCATCCGTCCGGCGAGAGTGGCTCCGGCGGCCACCCCGGCGAGATCACGCCAACGACGGAGCGCTTTGGTCGTCTCGATCGCCTTCACGATCTCCCCCTCGGCCGCCTGATCGACCAAAGCCTCGTCGAACGCGGGGTAGGGATGAATCATCAGGGCCTCTACTCGCCCCTCCCGCTCCGGCAGGTACGAGTAGATCTCCTCTGTGACGAAGGGGACAAAAGGATGAGCCAGCGCAAGCGTGCCCTCGAGCACCCACAGCAGGGTCCGTGATGCATCCTCGTCGCCCTCATAGAGCCTCGGCTTGACGATCTCGAGATACCAATCGCAGAACTCGGACCAGAAGAACTCGTAGAAGCTGAGCACCGCATGCGCGAAGTCGTACCTGCCGACGCACTCTGAGATCTCGGCTACGGCTCGCTCGAACCTCGAGATGATCCAGCGGTCCTCGACCGCGGCACTGTTGGTCCCGGGCTCGACCGACTCGTCGCACGAGGTGAGGATCAACCGTGAGGCGTTCCAGAGCTTGTTGGCGAGATCTCGGCCTTGCTGAACCCGGGCCTGAGAGAAGCGCACATCCTGCGTGGAAGACATCGCGAGGAGGCCGAAGCGCAGGGCATCTGCTCCGTGCTCATCGATCTCCACCAGTGGGTCGATGCCCGTTCCGAGGCTCTTCGACATCCTCCGGCCGTCAGGGGCCTGGACGACCGAGTGGACGTACACGTCGGAGAAGGGGACCTCTCCCGTGAACTCGATCGAACACATGATCATCCTCGCCACCCAGAGGAAGAGGATCTCCCGGGCTGTGCTGAGGAAATCGGTCGGGAAGAATGCCTTGAACTCGGATGTCTCCGTGTCCGGCCACCCGAGCGTCGCGAACGGCCACAGCGCCGAACTGAACCAGGTATCGAGCACGTCCTCGTCACGTAGCCATCCATCCCCGTCGGGCTCGGTGTCTCCCACATAGATCTCCTCGCCGCGATACCAGACCGGAAGCCGGTGGCCCCACCACAGTTGGCGCGAGACACACCACGGCCGGATGTTCCTCATCCACTCAAGGCAGACGTCCCGCGAAGAGTCCGGCGTGAACCTGACCTCTCCCTTCTCCACCACGTCGATCGCAGGCTTTGCGAGTTCATCCATGCGACAGAACCACTGGAGCGAGATGAGGGGCTCGATCCGCTCACCGGAGCGGTGCGAGAAGGGAACCGAGTGAACGTACTCCGTCTCGGACCGGAGAGAGCCCTCGGCACGCAAGGCATCCACGACGGCCGTCTGGGCCTCAGACGCGGTCATGCCAGCGTACGGCTCACCAGCCTCGGCGGACATCTTCCCGTCTTCCCCGATAACGCTGATCTCCTCGAGTCCGTGCTTGCGGCCGATCTCGAAGTCGTTGGGATCGTGGCCGGGGGTGATCTTGAGCGCTCCGGTGCCGAACTCAGGATCGACGTGCTCGTCGGCGATCACAGGAATACGACGTCCGACGAGCGGCAGAATCACCTCGGAGCCGACCAGAGAGGAGTACCTCTCGTCGCCCGGCGAGACGGCCACGGCGGTGTCGGCGAGCATCGTCTCGGGTCGAACGGTGGCGACCACCAACTCACCCGCGCCGTCAGCGAGCGGGTAGGCGATCTCGTAGAGGCTGTCGGTCACCTCGCGGTTTTCGACCTCCAAGTCCGAGATGGCCGAACGGGAGCCGGGATCCCAGTTGACCATGTAGTTGTCGCGATAGATGTAGCCACGTTCGTGGAACTCACAGAAGACCCGAATAACCGCCTTCGCGTACTCATCGTCGAGGGTGAATCGCTCGCGCTCGTAGTCGCACGAGGCTCCGAGCCTCTTGTACTGCTCGAGGATCCGCGATCCGTATTGTTCCTTCCACTCCCAGACCTTCTCGACGAACGCCTCGCGCCCCATCTCGTGGCGGTCGAGTCCCTTCGCCCGGAGCTCCTTCTCCACCACCGCCTGGGTGGCGATACCCGCATGGTCGGTTCCCAGGGTCCAGAGAGTGTTCCTTCCCTGCATCCGTCTCATCCGGACGATCGCGTCCTGGATCGAACCGTTGAGACCGTGGCCCATGTGGAGCGCTCCGGTTACGTTGGGCGGAGGGATCGCGACCGAGAAGTTCTCGGCAGGGTCACCGGTTGCGTCGGGATGGAACCAACCGCCATCCATCCAGCGTTCGAAGACGCGTGACTCGACCTCGCCGGGGTTCCAGCGTGTGGTCGCTTCCAGCCTCGCCTTGCGCTCGTCGCTCACGGTCGGGCGATTATCGCCCCAAAGCGGCTACCGATGCGTCCGAGGGAGCTTCCGGGATCAGGCGGTTCGTTCGCCGAGGGTGCCCACTGGATCGGTGGCAGGCAGTCCGGCCTCTGCCGAGGGGGCCTCACCGGTAACTATCTCCGGTGGCAGTCCCTTCTCGATCGTCTCCTTCGTGATGACGCATCGGGTGACGTCCGCCCGGGAAGGCAGTTCGAACTGGACATCCAGCAGTGTCTCCTCGAGGATCGAACGAAGGCCCCTAGCACCGGCATCGCGCTCGATCGCTCGATCCGCGATCGCCGCAAGCGAGTCAGGCGCGAAGACCAGTTCGACGTCGTCGTATTTGAACGAACTGCGGAACTGGTTGACGAGAGCGTTGCGGGGCTCGGTGAGGATCCTGATCAGATCCTCGCGCTTCAACTGGTGGATGGCCGAGACGACGGGCAACCTCCCGATGAATTCGGGGATCAACCCGTACTCCATCAGGTCCTCGGGAAGCACATGCTCGAACACCTCTCCCAAGTCTTCGGCAGCCTGTGATGCGATCTCGGCGCCGAAGCCGATGCCCTTGTTCCCGACCCGTCTCTCGACCACCTCATCCAGCTGTGCAAACGAGCCGCCGCAGATGAAGAGGATGTTCGACGTGTCGATCGTGAGGAACTCCTGGTGGGGGTGCTTGCGGCCTCCCTGAGGCGGAACCGAGGCGCTGGTACCCTCGATGATCTTGAGCAGCGCCTGCTGTACGCCCTCTCCAGAGACGTCACGGGTGAGCGACGGGTTGTCCGCCTTGCGGGCGATCTTGTCTATCTCGTCGAGGTAGATGATTCCCCGCTCCGCCTTCTTCACATCGAAGTCGGCAGCCTGGATCAACTTGAGCAGGATGTTCTCGACATCCTCTCCCACGTATCCGGCCTCGGTGAGCGCGGTCGCATCGGCGATCGCGAACGGAACGTTGAGGATCCGCGCAAGCGTCTGGGCGAGCAGCGTCTTGCCGCACCCGGTCGGGCCGAGCAGGAGGATGTTCGACTTCTGGAGTTCGACGTCGTCGGACTTCGAGCCGGCCATCTCTATCCGCTTGTAGTGGTTGTAAACGGCGACGGAGAGCGAGCGCTTTGCGCTCTCCTGTCCTACCACGTACTCGTTTAGCGTCTCGAAGATCTCGGTCGGCTTGGGCAGGTCCTCCATCTCGATTCCCGGCGCGTCGGCAGCAGACGAACCAGAGACTTCCTCATCGATGATCTCGTTACAGAGATCGATGCACTCGTCGCAGACGTAGACGCCCGGACCGGCGATCAGTTTCTTCACCTGACGCTGCGACTTCCCGCAAAAACTGCAAAGCAGCTGCTCGTTGGAATCGGTTGGACGTGCCAGCGGAACTCAACTCCTAGATGGTCGGCGTGGATGACGGCAAGAGAGACTCTTCCGTCCGTGTGCAGGTGGATTACGCCGCTTCAGGCACCTTTCCTGCCCACCTGCCGGAATGCGAAAGAGCTTGCGTTCAGCTGAAACGGTCCCAGCGGGCGAGATCGAGGCGCGGATCTATCTCCCTGCCTCGAACTCGAATCTCAAAATGGAGATGACAGCCTGTCCCCTTTGCGTTTCCCGTCGTGCCTACACGCCCGACCGTCTCGCCCGTCGAAACCCGCTCGCCCAGACCTGGCAGCGCGGGTTTGCTGAGATGTGAGTAGAAGTACGAGCGTCGTTCACGAGCCCCGAGGATGCGCAGGAAGTTGCCGTAGAGGTCGGGGTCGTACCCGCGGGAGATCACCTTCCCTGCTCTCACCGCAGCCAACGGGGTGCCGCATCTCGCCATCACGTCGTAGCCCTGGTGGACGCGATCGTCACTGCGTGGGGCTCCGAACAGGCCGAGCCAACCCCTCGCCCAATGCGGCCCCCTGACCGGGAAGAAGTGACCCGTCAGTCGGAACTCCCCGAGTTTTCGCCGGGGACCACCGGCGGCGACGCCGAAAACCGAATAACGGCCGTCCGGAGCGGGCTTGTCGGCACCGGTCAGGGCATTCCATTCGAACTCCCGAACCTCCCCCGGGAGCACCGGGTCGAGGACGATCCTGCGCACCGGCCTGCCCTCGTTTCCCTTCGGTACGAAGAGAACCTCGATCCGCGAAGCTCCGGGCAACATCGTCTCGTCGACAGAGAACGAGATCCTGGCCCTGTCACCCCCGAAGAAGACCCGCTTGGGGGCGACCGAGGCAGTCTGGAACTCGGCGACGGGTGCAGCGAATGCGGGCGCAGCGAGACAGCCTGCGATCAGGCAGAGGAGGGAAAGCCGCAGCGCCGCTGTTAGCGGTGCTCGATGACGCGGTCGACCAGGTTGTATTCCTTGGCCTCCTCCGCGGTCATGAAGTAGTCACGCTCGGTGTCCTCGGTGACCTTCTCGAGGGGCTGACCAGTGTGCTTGGCGATGATCTCATCCAGCCGCTTGCGGCTGTCGATGATCTCCTTGGCGTGGATCTCGATATCCGTGGCCTGACCCTGGAAACCGGCCGAGACCTGATGGATGAGGATCTTGGAATTCGGCAGCGACATACGCTTACCTGCGGCACCGCCGCCGAGCAGCAGCGCCCCCATGCTCATGGCGATGCCGACGCAGATCGTCTGCACGTCCGGCTTGATGAACTGCATCGCGTCGTAGATGGCGAGCCCCGCGTAGACCGAGCCACCCGGCGAGTTGATGTAGAGGCTGATGTCCTTGTCCGGATCCTCGGACTCGAGATGGATCAACTGAGCGACGATCAGGTTTGCGATGTCCTCGGTGACCGGGGTGCCGAGGAACACGATCCGTTCGTTGAGCAGGCGCGAGTAGATGTCGAATGCTCGCTCACCGCGCGAGGTTTGCTCCACCACCATTGGGACCATTGGAGTCATCGGGAAGCGAGTCTAGCGAGCGGTCTGGTCGGGACCGTCTTCGGGGCCGTCCCCGGGGGTCCAGAGGCCACCTTTTTCCTCGCGCTCCTTCTCGGGGGTCCAGATGGCTTCCTTGGCCTCGGCAGCCTCAGGAGCGATCGGTGTGGCCTCGGCGGCGATTGCCTCGAGCGCCTTCTTCAGTCGGAGCTCGTCGATCAGCTCATCCTCCCGGCCTGCCTCGCGAAGCTGCCGCAGGGCATCCTCCGGCTCGGGGTGACCGTGATCTTCGTGACCGGGCGGGATCGCCAGGGCCTGGAGCATTTCCTCCTCACCGATCTCGATCTTCTCGGACTCGGCAATCGCCTCGAGCACCGCCTCGCGTTTGAGCGCCTGCTCGGCATCGGGCCGGATCTCGGCAATCATCGACTCGGTCGTCTTCCCCTGCATCTGGGCATATCGCTCACCGCTTATGCCCTGCTGAGCGAGGGCACGCTCCAGCCTGCGCCACATCTCGAGTGCCCGGCCGTCGATGACCGCATCGGGAAGGTCGACCTTCGATACTGCGACCGCCGCATCGAGGGCAGCGGCCCTGAAAGCCTCCTCCGACTGACGCTCCAACGCCTCCTTCTGCTGAGAGGCGATCTCCTCCCGGAGATCGGCGAGGGTCTCGAACTCGGAAGCCTCGGCTGCGAAATCGTCGTCGAGATCCGGCAGCACCTTCTCCCGGATCTCCTTGAGTTGGATCGTGAAGGTCGCGTGCTTGCCCTGGATCTCCTCTGCCGGGTAGTCGTCCGGGAAATCGACCTCGGCAATCACCTCGCTGCCGGCATCCGCTCCGAGCAACGGCTTCTCGAACTCGGGCAAGACCTGGCCTCCACCGATCTCGAGCAGGAAGTCGCTTGCGGATCCACCCTCGAAGACCTCGCCGTCGATCTTGCCTTCGTAGTCGAGCACCACAGCGTCTCCCTGGGCAGCCTTACGCCCCTCGACCGGCTCCAGTCTGGCGAACGCCTCTCTGAGCCGTTCGAGCTCTCCCTCTACCGCGGTCACAGGAACGTCGGCTTCGGCCCGGGGGGCCTCGACGCCCTTCCACTTGCCCAGCTTTGCATCGGGTCGGATCGAGACCTCGAACGCAAAGGTCAGGGGCTCACCCTCTCCGGGCATCTTCTCGAGGCTGATCGAGGGATCGCCTACCGGCCTCACCTTGGAGTCGTCGAGCGCGCTCACATACCACTCGGCCAGCGAGGCCTCGATCGCCTCGTTGAGGACTGCATCGCGCCCGAGGCGCTGGAGGACCATCTCCGGAGGCACCTTCCCCTTGCGGAAGCCCTCGATCTTCATCTCCTTGCCGAGGCGCTCGGCTGCAGCCTTGATCCGGTTCTCCACCTCTTCAGCGGGGACCTCAGCCTCGATCTTGCGACGTGATTCGGGCAGCTCGGTTACGGTCGTCTTCATGTCCTCGGTGACCTTAGAGAAACCTGACCGACGACTCCTCGCCGCCCACGAGAGGATCACTGCCCGCGGCCTTACCGGAGTGCCCGGCAGGGCGTACTCGTTCGCGCTCGACCTCGGAGCTACGCTCCTCGCGCTGGGTGCCTATGGGGCGCAACGCGCCGCCGGCTTGGTCAGCGGTCGCCAGAGGCGTAATCGATGATGGAGCGGTCGATCAGCCACTCCACCGGCGCCCTGTCGTCCGTATAGACCTCTCCACCGGGGAGCCTCGGACCAATCCTCACGGCCTCGATTGCGCCCAGGTTGCGGAATTCCGGTGGCAGCAGATCGAGATTCCTCCGCAGCCTCGAAGCGTTGGCGGTCCCTGCAGTGCCGAGCAGGAGGGTGCTCCAGTCATTCACCGGGTTGCGAATCACGGTGGGAAAGACCTCGGCCATCGTGCGGCCAACCACCTTCTCCAGCTCGTCGTTGCCGACGGGGTGTCCGATGTTCACGATCACTGATCCGCCCGGCGCAAGTCGACTGCGGGCCATCTCGAAGAACTCCTGGGTGGTGAGATAGAAGGGTATGTAGGGCTGGCGGTAGGCATCCACCATGATCACATCGAACCCGCCTTCCGACCCCCTCAGCCAAGGGCGGGCATCTGCGTGATGAACCCGCAGGTTCTGGTCGAGGCGGAGATCGAAGTACCGCTCCCCCAACTCGGTGAGTTCCGGGTCGAGCTCGACCCCGTCCACCTCGATGCCCGGGTAAAAGTGGCCCAAGGTCCGCTGGGTCGTCCCGGCAGCGTTACCGAGGATCGCGACCTTATCCGGCACGTCGTCACGAGCCGCAAACGGAAAAGTGATGTAGCCATCCCAGACGTTGTCGGTCACGTAAGTGGCCGGTCGCCAGACCGAGTGCTGAGCCACACCCTCGTTCAGTTCGAGGCGCCGATCGCCGTCGGGCTCGGCCACCACTCGGGCGTACTGCAACTCTGTCTCGCCGTCCCACAGGACCCTCTCTCCCGGGCCCTCGGCCTTGACCTGCCCGGCGGGCAGCAGCGCCAGAAGACCTATACCCACGGGCAGGGCGATGTATCGCCACCCCAGACCGATCGCCGCCACAACCCCCAACAGCGCAGCGAAAAGCAAGAAACTGAGGCGTGTGCCGAAGAAGGGAACGGTGACAAGAGCCGCAAGCATTGTGCCGGAGAGCGACCCGACCGTGGAAACAGCCGAGAGCCTGCCCGCAACCGACCCGGTGTGATCCACGTCAGGAACCGCCAGCCTGACCGCGTAGGGGGAGCAAGCACCCAGCAGGATTACCGGAATCGCGATCAGCAACAGCACACCCAGCAGGGAACCGATGAAAGCGCCTGCCTCGATCTGGTCGAGCGCGCCGACCGACAGCTCGAAGATGGGCTTGGCCACGATCGGCACCACCGCAACGAGTACGGCCGCGGCGGCGATGATCCAACACAATCCCCTCAGGTGGGGATGCCGATCGGCCACCCTGCCCCCCAACCAGTAGCCCACTGAAAGGGAGACCAGCACCACTCCGATCGTGTTGGCCCAGATGATCGTCGAGGCACCGAAATAGGGCGCGATCAGCCTTGCCGCAGCAATTTCGGCCCCGAGGGTCGACAGCCCGACCACGAACGCGAGCAGGTACAGGAACCGAACGCTCGCGCCCTCGACTTCGATCTCCGGACGCGCGTTGCCGGTGGAACTCATGGGGCGTCACCCCGCAGACGATCCTCCAGCCTCTTCGAGCTTCCGGCAGCAACTGCTCGCTCCGCACGCTCGACATCCAACTCGACCCCTTCCCGATCCGCGAGGTCGAGCAGGCGCTGCCTTTCTGTGTCCTGTCGTGCCCACTCGAGGAACAGCCATGCGAGCACCGCGAAGGTGACCAGGCCCTGCTCGGTCAGCATGATGGTGCCGGCCGTTCCCTGATCGGCGAGCGCACTGATGCCCCAATACTCTCGCCCTTCGGAGTAGACCGGGTAGAAGTCGGTGTCGGCCCAGAGGAAGACGTTTCCGAGCACCGTCCCCAGCAGTCTCACGGCGATCAGGTAACCGATCTTCGCCGGTAGGTTGAACCACGACGGCTTGGGAAGCGGTCCGAACAGGGGCATCCACATCAGGACGCCGAAACCCACGAAGCAGAGATGCTGCAAGACGTGGAGAGATGGACTCGCGAGCACACCCTCGTAGAGAACCGGGAGGTGCCAGACGTAGAGATTCAGGCCCCACAGAGGCAGGGCGACGAACGGGTGCGCGAGGAACCGGAGCTTCGAGAAGAACTCGATCGCGAGGATCGGCTGCAAGAGGGGTCCTGTCAGGCCGAGGACGATGAGCAGGGCGGCTACGTCTCCGATCACCAAGTGCTGGATCATGTGTGCGAGCAGCAGTTCCTCGCTGATGTGATCAAGTGGAGAGACGTAGGCGGCAATGATCAGGATCAGCCCGGTGAGGAAGCACACGAGGCGCCAGGTGGGTACCGGAGTACCCCGGGCGGCCAACGTTGCTGCGCGTCGCAGATACATGAACGCCAGCACCACCACACCGGTGGCTTGGAGCGGCGCGAGGATGGGACCGCCTACGTGTGCGACGACGAGGTCCATGACTTCCGATGAGCGTAGCGAGGGAGGACCGCCGGTCGCCGGGGAACAACTTCGTAACAAGCCGTCGTTTGCCTCGGATTACGCTGCTCTTGACGAGATGAGCGAGGAAGGAACCTCCAGATGAGCCCGAAGCGAGTCGGGATCAACGGCTTCGGTCGTATCGGACGTCTTGCCATGAGGGCCGCGTGGGACTGGCCGCAGTTCGACTTCGTCCATGTGAACGAAACCGCAGGAACGATCGAGAGTGCGGCCCACCTACTCGAGTTCGACTCGATACATGGTCGCTGGAAGAGGGATATCAGGACTGAAACTGGAGGATTAAGCGTAGACGGCGAGTTCATCTCGCTGAGCCAGCAAGACGGACCGGGCAGACCACCCTGGGACGAACTCGGGGTAGAAGTGATCATCGAGGCAACCGGGCAGTTCAGGACCGAGGAAAGCCTTCAGCCATTCTTCGAAAAGGGCGTCGAGAAAGTAGTTCTCGCAGCGCCAGTGCGGGGAGCCCGTAATCACTCGATCGACATCGTCATTGGGGTGAACGACGATGCCTACCGACCGCGAGTCCACAGAATCATCACGGCGGCGTCCTGCACGACCAACTGCCTTGCGCCCATCGTGCAGGTACTCGACGACGGGCTGGGCATCGATCGCGGCTCCATCACCACATTGCACGATATGACGAACACCCAAGTCCCGGTGGACCGTGCCCACAAAGACCTTCGCAGGGCGAGGGCGGCAGGAGTCTCCCTGATTCCGACCAGCACCGGGTCGGCTGCCGCGATAGGGGTGATCTTTCCGCATTTGGAAGGCAAACTCGACGGGATCGCAGTCCGAGTGCCGCTACTCAACGCATCTTTGACCGACTGTGTCTTCGAGGTGGGGCGGCCGACGACCGTCTACGAGGTGAACGAATTGCTCAGCGATGCAGCGAGCGACCCGATGGAGGGAATCCTCGGTTACGAAGAACGACCCCTCGTGTCGGTCGATTACCGGACGGACCCGCGCTCGGGGGTGGTGGACGCCCTCTCTACGAGAGTCACCGATCAGACGCAGGTCAAGGTTCTCGCCTGGTACGACAATGAGTGGGGGTACGCAAACCGACTGTCCGAGCTGACCCGTTCGGTGGCCTCTTCGATCGATGGTGACTAGGACGTGAGATCCAGCAGAGCCCAGCTCGACCGGCGAAATTATGGTCTCGTCACCGCCGCGTACTGGGCCGACACCCTCGCCGACGGTGCAAGCCGGATACTCGTCCTCTTCTTCTTCTACGAGCTCGGCTACACCCCGTTCGAGCTCGCAACGGTCTTCGCCTTCTACGAGGTATTCGGCATCGCCACCAACCTGGTCGGCGGTTGGCTCGCAGCGAGGTTCGGCCTCCGGGCCAGCCTGTTCTCCGGTCTGTGCGTGCAGATTCTCGCTCTCGGACTTCTCGGGCTGGTACCCGAGTCTTGGCTGGTAGTCCCGTATGTGATGACGGCCCAAGCCCTCTCGGGTGTCGCAAAAGACCTGACGAAGATGAGTTCGAAGAGCGCAGTCAAGCTCGTGGTGCCGGAGGATCAGGAAGGTGCCCTGTACAAGTGGGTGGCGATCCTCACCGGATCGAAGAACGCCTTGAAAGGCATCGGTTTCTTCCTCGGTGGGGTCCTGCTCACCCTGGTCGGCTTCCAGACGGCGATGATCTGCCTGATGGTGATGGTCGGGGTAGCCCTTGCCTCGGTGGCGACCCTGATGCAGGGAGAGCTCGGCTATCCCGACGCGAAGGCGAAGTTCAAACACATGTTCTCCAACGAGCGGGCCGTGAACATGCTGGCCGCGGCCCGGATCTTCCTCTTCGCCTCGCGCGACGTCTGGTTCGTGGTCGGGCTGCCCGTCTTCCTGCGGACGGTTCTCGGCTGGTCGTTCTGGGAGGTCGGCGGTTTCCTCGCGATCTGGGTGATCGGCTACGGAATCGTTCAGGCTCTGGCCCCTCGATTCGTCAGACGGAGAGCGGATTCAGGCAGATCGGAGCCGGACGGCAGAACCGCGACCTGGCTGGCCTTCCTCCTTGCGGCGTTTCCGGCCGGGATCGCAATCTCGCTCTCGGCGGATTTCGACGAGACACTGACCATCGTGATCGGTCTGTTCGCGTTCGGCATCGTCTTTGCGATGAACTCCGCGGTCCACTCCTATCTGATCCTCGCCTACGCGCACGGAGACAAGGTCACGATGAACGTCGGCTTCTATTACATGGCCAATGCTGGTGGGAGGCTGGTCGGGACGATACTCTCCGGCGCGCTGTACCAGTGGCAGGGACTCACCTCATGCCTTTGGGCATCGGTCGCGTTCGTCCTGGCGGCGGGACTCATCTCCCTGCTGCTGCCGAGACATCCGACCACAGCCGGTAAAAGACTCTCCGCGAGCCCGGCATGAATCGACGACCTGAAAGGTGGACGACGGGGCTCGAACCCGCGACCTCCCGGACCACAACCGGGGGCTCTACCAACTGAGCTACGTCCACCGCGCAGGTGTCAATCTAGCGCGAGAAGGTCCGGGTGCCGCAGGTGCCGGTGTCGCCGCTCAAGGAACGAAGCGGCGGAGCGGTGCCCCCGAACCCTCGGGCAGGGTCGAGTAGCCGGTGCAGTACGGATCTGCGGCCACCGATTCGTCCTGCGGGAAGCTGAAGTCGATCGAATAGAGGCGCGACCGACCGCTCTGTGTCGTCAGCGCCTCCTCGACTCCATCCGGATCGACATAAGCGGAGATTCCGAAGTAGGTCTTGACCAGCACCGTCTCGCCGTCCGGACACGCGTCGGCCGCTACCACGCCCCCCACATCCATCTCGCCGAGGAACTCGAGCGTCGTGTCGAAACCGTTCCCGAACACCGGAGCCTTCGCTACATAGACGCGTGAGACGGGCTCGGCCTTGGTGATGAGGAGAATGTCACCGTTCGCCGGCTCGACGACCAGAGCCTCGGCATCGCGGGCGCCGTCCGGGTAGACCAGATCGATCGTCTCCGGAGCGACCGGTCCAAGGACGGACCCGGGCGCGTCACCGCTCAGGTCTGGCTCGGGAATTCGGCGAACCCTGACCCGGGGCCGAACGGCTGCGTTGTCACCGATATCCCCCACGTAGAGCGCGTTCGTTGCCGGATCTTCTGCGGGACCGATCGCGATGTCCTCCCAGTCGGTGTTGCTGACGCCGGCGAGAGGTTGCTGTGCCAACAGACCTGCGGATTCATCCAGTGCGTAGAGCGTTGCTGCTCCCCCACTGTCGTCGTGAGTCCAGAATGTCCCAGGCGCCTCTCGACTTTCGACCAGACCAGATGCCTCCGTGAGCGGAGCGGGCGCGTATCCGAGTAGCTCGATCCGTGCCGTGACCGCTCGCTGGGGTCGGCCGACGGTGACGAATCTCACCCGCTTGCGACTATCCCCGGATCCGCCGATCACCAGACCAGACAGACGCGAACCGGAAAGCAGGCGGCAGTACGGCATCGCTGAGGCAGCAACACCTCCGAGCGACAGCCTGAACCGCTTGGTGCGTCCGGTGATCCGGCCGCTGCGCCGGACCGTCGCTATCGATTCGCCATCTCTGATTAGCCTGACAGTGATCATGACCTTCGGTCTCTGGTCGTTGACATCGCGCAGCTTCAACGCCTGAACCGGCATGCCCGCTTGACATTCGATCGATTTGGAGACGATCGACACGGCTTTCTGTGGAGCCTTGCCCGCCAGCGAGGTCGCAACCAGGCCGATAGCGCCCGCGGTCAGGACCAGCCCTGCGATGAGCGGCGCTCGCCTCACGACGCGGCCGAATTCTGTGTGATTGTGGATCTCCATCGACTCTGAAACAAGATCGAGCGATGCTAGTCGCGCTACGCCCCCGGCAGGATTCGAACCTGCGACCCACTGCTTAGAAGGCAGTCGCTCTGTCCACTGAGCTACGGGGGCCGGCCGATCCTGCGACCAGCAAGACGAGCCTACATATACGGCACCTACCTATTGGAGAAAACACACCCCGCGAAGTTTGGACGAGTGGACAAGCGCCAGACGCGGCGAGACGAATATGCTCACACCTCGCTGAGCAACCAACTCTGAGAGGAAGGCCACCAGAAGATGAGCAAGACCCGAAGCCAGAATGTCAAGGCAGCCAAGTGGAGCCGCAACGGCGATGACAACGCGCCGACCGACCTGACCAAGGACGACGGCTATCCGTTCGGGCAAAACGTCTTCAGCACTACCGAGCAGGCAAAGCGGCTTTCCCCTGCAACGATGAAGAAACTCCAGGCCACGCTCGATCGCGGTGAGGCACTCGACACCTCTCTCGCAGACGAGGTTGCCGATGCGATGAAGGACTGGGCGCTCGAGCGCGGCGCAACGCACTACACCCACGTCTTCCAGCCGCTCACCGGCCTGACAGCCGAGAAGCACGACTCCTTCTTCTCTCCCGACGGCGAGGGATCCGCGATCGCCAAGTTCTCGGGGTCCGAACTGATCCAGGGAGAGCCCGACGCCTCCTCCTTCCCTACCGGAGGAATCCGCGCCACCTTCGAAGCACGTGGCTACACGGCGTGGGATGCCTCCAGCCCCGCCTTCATCCTCGAGAACCAGAACGGCGCACTGCTCTGCATCCCGACCGCCTTCGCCTCGTGGACCGGCGAGGCGCTCGACGCCAAGATCCCGCTGCTGCGCTCGATGGACGTGCTTTCCAACTCGGCGCTTCGCGCACTCAAGCTGCTTGGCGACGATAAGTCGACTCGTGTCTTCACCACCGTGGGCCCGGAGCAGGAGTACTTCCTGATCGACGAGCAGTACTTCTACGAGCGCCCCGACCTGGTCACGACCGGACGTACTCTCTTCGGCGCCAAGCCTCCGAAGGGACACGAACTCGACGACCACTACTTCGGCTCGATCCCCGAGCGCGTGCTCGCCTGCATGCTCGAGACCGAACTGGAGCTCGCGAAGCTCGGCGTTCCCGTCCAGACCCGTCACAACGAGGTGGCTCCGGCCCAGTACGAGATCGCGCCACTGTTCGAGAACTCGAACGTCGGCTCGGACCATCAGCAGTTGCTGATG
>JAUMFR010000022.1:0-8059 GCA_032119755.1 Solirubrobacterales bacterium
CGTTCGCAGCTCCCGGGTAGCCGTAGGGAGAGACGGCGTCGAGCATCCCGACGCCAGGGATCTCTCTGACCAGCAGGGGGAGCACGGGGCCGCCCTCGGTGAGCGTCAGCGAATGGGTGACGCCCTCGGCGTTGAAGAACTCCGGGCTCCGGAAGAAGTGCTCGGGTTCGCTGGCGGAGCTCCCCGCATCGGCCGTCAGAGCGGGCGTACCGGAACTCGTCTGAGCCGTCACCTCAACCGTCCGTTGGCGGATCGGGCATGTCCTCGCGGAAGCCTCCCCAGACCTCTACATCCACCAATTCATCGCCGTGTCGGACGTGATTGCGCAGTACGCCCTCCTGCTTCCAGCCGTTGTAGATGACGGCTTTCTTCGCGGCTTCGTTGGTCGCGGGGATTCTGCCGTAGACCTTGTGGGCGCCGAACTCTTCGAAGGCCTTGAGGTTGGTCAGACGCTCGGCCTCCCTGCCCACCCCATGACCGCGGGCTCTGTCGTCTCCGATCACGGTTCCGAGTTCGGGAGCGGTCTCCCGCAGTACTCCGTAGAGAGCCGTGTATCCGACTGGCTCGTCGATGCCCTCCAGTTCGACCGCCCACTTGCGATCATCACCGGAGTCATCCATTGCGCGCTCCACCCACGCTCTCGCATCCTCGAGGGTGAAGTTCTCGCGGTGCTCGAGCAGGTTCACGGTTGCTGCAGGGCTGTTGAACCAGCGATGCACTGCCTCCGCGTCTTCGGGCCGGAACGGCCTCAATGAGATTCCTCGTGCCATCAGATTGGACCTGGATGAGCCTAGATCATCAGGGACGGCTCGAAGGGTCGGCATCTCTCGCCTGCTCCGCCGCCTTGCGGAGGGGAGAATCAGGAGTGGATCCGGCATAGGGATCGACCGCGAGGTGTTGCGAGCGGCGACGGCGCAGCAGCGACGGAATGGTCAACAGGCAGATCCTCAGGTCGAGAGCGACGGACCGGTTCTCCACGTACCAGACATCGAGTTCTATCCGCTCCTCCCACGGGATCCCGGCACGCCCGTTGACCTGAGCCCACCCCGTCAGCCCGGGCCTTACATCGAGTCTGTGGCGCTGGTGAGGCGTGTAGAGGTCGATCTGTGCCGGGAGCGTCGGTCGGGGTCCGACGATCGCCATCTCGCCGGTGAGGACGTTGAACAGGTTTGGCAGCTCGTCCAGCGAGAGAGCCCTGAGCACACGGCCGACACGGGTTACACGAGGATCCGCTGCGGTCACGGCCTCTCCCACGCCCACCGGATCGGATCCCTGGACCATCGTCCGCAACTTCCAGAGCACGAACGGGCGACCGTCCAGACCGGCCCTCGGCTGGCGATAGAAGACGGGTCCACGTCCGGTGAGACGGATAGCCAGCAAGCAGAGCAACAGAACCGGAGAGAGCAGCACCAAGGTGATCGAGGCGATCAGGAAATTGATCGAGAGAGGGAGCCCTTGGCGGTCGCTGGGCGTCATCGGGTTCCCTCCACCTTCTCCCAGCCGATCGGCACCTTGCCGGCGCGAACCCGGTCCCAAGCACCCGCGGCGATCGAGGAGGTGACGGTGAGGTAGTAGAAGGCGATCTTGCCGGGACGGAAGCCGGTCTGCCAACCGATCAGCCCCAGCAGGATGAGGCCGATCTGTGCGGCGAAGGTGACCGAATAGACGATCCCCGAGCCGAGCAAGGCGACGTTGGTCGCCAAGGCGATCAGGTGCAGCCATGGAGTGAGGTAGCGGCAGAGTCGGTGTGAGAGGATCTCCCAGTAGTAGAGAGGGCTGTATCCGCGGGGAGAGAGCATCCCCCAGCCGAACATCGCGTCCCAGACCCCCCACATCATCCTCCGCTTCCGCCGGAACTCTCCCCCGATCGTAGGAGCCATCAGTTCCTCGGCCATCGCGGAGGGCTCGTAGATCGGACGCCAGCCGCGCTTGGTCAACTCGAATGGGAAGGAGAGGTCCTGCCCTCTGGAGGGATGGAGGTCCAGGTAGGCCCCGCGGCGCACCGAGTAGATCCCACCGTTACCCGCGGTGATCCCGGCGAGGCGCGACTCCATCTCGCGCACGGCCATCTCGTACCGCCAATAGAGCCCCTCCTGGTTTTCTCCATCGCCACCCGAGAAGCGAACCTGACCGCAGACGTAGCCAACCCGTGGATCCGCAAACCCTTTGAGCAGACGCCGCAGAGCGTCCGGGCGCCAACTGCTGTTGGCATCGGAGAAGGCGAGGATCTCTCCGCTCGACGCTGCTACTGCCTGATTCAACGCAGCGACCTTCCCTCCCCGGGGCAGGTCGAGCACCAGATCCGCTCCCGCTGATCTGGCGAGATCGACCGTTCGGTCCTTCGATCCGTCGGAAGCGACGATCACCTCGAGGGACTCGCGTGGATAGTCGAGGGCGAACGCATTGGCGACCTTCTCCTCGATCACCTCCTCCTCGTCGTAGGCGGCGATGATCAGACTGACCCGCGGCGGAATCTGTGAAGGGCTGAGATCAGTCCGATCGTCGATGGTCCCGCGCAGGCGATCGAGGATCGCAAGACAGAGCGGGTAGCCGAGATGGGCGTAGAAGATCAGCCCGATCGAAAGCCAGAATAGGATCTCCAGTGCCATCTCAGCGATTATCGGGGGATCCGACCCCGGTATCGAGGAGTCGCCCGTAGAGATCGGCCGTCTGCACACCGATTCGGCTCCATGCGTATCTTCCGGCCGCCAGTTCGAGCGAGGCCTCCGCGAGGGCACGGAGTTCGTCCGGAGAGGCCAGGAGTTCGGCCAGCAACCTCCCCAGGGCCTTGGCGTCACCCGCTGGATGAAGCCGCGCTGCCCCATCGGCAGCGATCTCGGGAAAACCGCCGACGTCGCTCAGCACCAGAGGTTTGCCGAAGGCAAGGGCCGCATAGAGGACTCCCGACTGCTCGATGTTGCGATACGGCAGACAGACCAGATCCGCGCGGCGCATGAAGGCCGGGATCTCCTGATCGGGAACGAAGCGCTCGACGAAGCGGACCCGCCCAGGTCGCGCGGCGGCGAGTTCCCTGAGTCCATCCATCGCCATCATCGGCTTGCCCACCACCCAGAGCTCGGCATCGGAAACCTGATCCATCGCCCGGATCAGCAGGTCACAACCTTTGTAGGGACGGACCAGCCCGAAGGCGAGGATTACCGGTGCGTCGACCTGCGCGAGTTCAGGTGGCAGCGTCGCCTCGTTGGCCTGCCGGGTCAGGTAGTCGAGTGCGCCGTGGGGGATCACCTCGATCCTCTCCGATGGGACACCGAAATCCTCCACCAATCTCCGGGCTCCGTGGTCGGTGTGCGAAATGACCGCATCGAACCGGGTCAGAAGATTTGAGAGCTGCCGGCCGATTCGACTCCCCGCCTCGGGGAGCCGCCAGTGCATGGTGAACACACGTGGATGTCGAGAGCCGAGCAGGTGCGAGTCGACGCCGGGCAACGGCAGCCACTGCCAGTGGACGATGTCGGGGGCCCCGGGCTTCCTCAGTGACCTCGCGTAGGAGAGCATCTCCGGAACGTGTTCGGCAGCTCGCAGACCGCGTCGGATCAGCGGATGGATCCCCCCAAAACGGTCGGCTGCGCGGTAGAAGCGCTCCTGGACCAAATAGCCACGCGCCTCGGGAACCGGTCCGTGCGAGAACCGGCTGGTTACCAGTTCGACCTCCACACCTGCGTCAGCCAGCCCTCCACACAGGGCGTGATCGTAAGGCGGCGTGAAGGCCGGTGGATCCACGACCTGAACGGCGATCGGATTCTCGGCAGAGAGATTCATCTGTGTCCATTCTCCTCTCCACAGCGGCCAAACCCCGGCAACGCCGGTTCAGTTCTCAGGTGATCGCATCCTCGTCGCGGGACTCGGCCTCGATCACATCACTGGTCACGGTCGGACCCCGACCCCCTGCCTGGGCTTGGTCATCTGACTCGACCGCACGCAGGGACGAGAGCCTTTCGAGCACCGCCGAGGGTCTCAGCAGATCGACTGCGGCGGCGCGCTCGTGATCATGGAGGAACCCGGTCAGGAAGAGAACGGCGGGGTAGGCAGCGAGCAAGCCGAGCCGAATCGCGAAGGAGGCAATGCCGTCGATTGGCGTGAGCATGGTCCCTGCTACCACGAGTCCTGATGCGAGCACCAGGACCTGAAGTAGACGAGGCCACTCGTACGGCACCGGGAACAGTCGCTGTGTAACCACGAACATAATCGCCAGGGTGATCGCATATGAACAAACCAGCGCGACTCCCGCACCGACGATCCCGAAGCGCGGGATCAAGAAGAGGTTCAGTCCCACGTTCGCCGCGGTGCCGGCGACCGTCGCCGGGAAGCTGAACTCGGTTCTTCCGGTGCGCCCGAGCACGACCACCAGCACCAGATAGAGCGCGAACAGCATCATCCCGAGAGAGACCAGACCGACCGCCTCGTAGGAGGAGAAGAACTGGGGAGCAGCCAGCAACCGCACGATCCACGGAGAGAAGAGCCACAGCGCGGCTACGACCAGACTGCAACCGGCCACGAACCAACTCACTATCACCGCGTAGGTTCGAGCCGCCTCGTCCTCGTCGCGGATGCTGTAGGCGAGAGGCGGCCAGGCGAGCTGGAAACCCTTGACCAGCACGGTGACCCCCTGAGCGAATTTGACCGAGAGCGAATAGAGACCTGCGTCAGCGAGGCTGGCGAGCCTGACCAGCATCAGGCGGTCGATGAAATTGAGGGAGTAGAGAGACAACTCCGCCGGCATGGTCGGGAACCCGAAGCGCAGCATCCTCCGCAGCAGCCCTAGATCCGGACGGGCGAATATCCGACGCGACTGCACCGCGAGCAGGGCCAGCAGAAAGGCGCCGCCGCTCAGGTACTGACCGAGCAGAAGACCCTGGGCACCCTCGCCGCGGAACACGACCAGATACACGGTCAGGGGAATCGTCAGTGCGACATTCGAGACGGTGACGACGAGATATGCCTTGGCGCGCTCATCGAGCCTGAACAGGGTCAGGCAGAAGTCGTACATGGTGTAGATCCAGAGTCCGAAGACAGCGATCCTCGCGAGCGTAGGGTCGGATCGGTCGAGCAAAAGACTCGAGATCTCGTCGGCGAACGGGAAGGCAAGCGCGAGAGAGACGGTCGCCGACGCGAACAACAAGACGAAGCCACTCGCCACGACGCGATTCGGGTTCTCGTCCTCCCGGTAGAAGAACCGCATCATCGCCTCGGTCATGCCGAGCCGGATGATGATGCTGGCAGCGATCACCGTGGTGATCAGGACCTCTGCCGCCCCGTAGTCGGTGGGGGTGAGATAACGGGTGTAGAGCGGCAGCAGAGCGACCGCGATCAATTTCGAAAGCACGCTCGAAGTGGTGTACGCGGCTCCGGTGGTCGCCAGTCTCCTCAGGTAACCGCTCATCGATCCTCAACCCCGTTCGAGCGACCGACCCCCGAATGCCGCGGCCAGAGCCAACAGAGCCCAGGTCAGCGGATCGGTGAGGAAGCCCGCGTAGCCCATGGTGTGAGCGAAGAGCAGGCAGAAGCCGGCAGACAGTCCCATCCGGGCTTGGAGAGTCAGGAGCGGCGTCCCGCCGGTCGATGGAGTGCCCCCGAGGCCCGGGGCGAGGGACCGCAGACCGCCGAAGAGCGTCCAGAGCGTGGTCACCAGAACCAGTGCGTAGGCCGCGAGTCCCAGTACGCCCTGCTCCGCGGCGATGGTGATGGCCTCGTTGTGAGAGATTGAAGTCTGGTCCGGATCGAGACCTTCGCGTTCGGCGAAGGCCCGGGAGAAGGAGCCCGAACCCCAGCCAGCGACAGGGCGATCCGCCGCGAGCGCCAAACCTCCTGAAACGAGGCTCGTCCTGCCACTGGTCGCGGCCGCTGCTGCGCCACGAGAGTCGTCGCGGTCGGCACCGAGGAATACCGCCCCGAAAATCGCCAACACGACGATCGGTGCTGCAACGACGGCCCAGCGGAGGTCGTACCTCAACGCCACCAAAACGAGGAGACCGACCACCAGCGAGATGAAGCTCGACTGAGACCATGCGAACAGCAGTCCGACCCAGAGGAAGGCGAGACCCAGAGAGAAGAGGATGCTGCGCCGCCTGTCGCCGATCCAGACCAGACAGGAAACGCCGAGTAAGAGGGCCAGGGCGAGATAGCGACCGTAGATGTTGGGGTCCCAGAACAACGAATTGGCACGGAAGTAGAGATGGAAGTCGTTCGACGCGATCAGCGCCGGGTTCCAGAAGATCTCTCCGATCGCGGCCTGAACGATTGCGATGGCGGCGAAGAGGACGCCCTGGACAGCGACGATGAGCAGACACTTCATCACCACCTCCCTTCGCCACTCGATTGCGACCAGCGACGCGTACAGCGCGGCGAACGGTACGAGGAAGAATGCGACGACCTGTGCCGCAGATGGGATATCGACCGACCAGATCGCCTGGAGCGCGTAGAGGATCACGGCTGCCCCCAGCACCAGATCGAGGGGTCGGGAGGAGAGTCCGGCAGGGCCCGGCTTGCGAGAGATCACGGAGTCCCAGAATGCTGCGACCACCGCGGCGGCGATCACCAGGTAGAGCGGGATCAGCAGGTTCGAGGTATCCCCACCGAGCTCGACCGGTATCCGGAAGGGCAGAGCTGCCACCAGCAGGAGTGGCAGGGCGATCACATGACGTCTGAAGAGCCACGCGAGCGCTCCGAGGAGCGCCAGACCGACCACGGCGAGGATCGCCAGGCGGGCCGTGGATTCCCGGAGATCCGCCAGTGGACCGTCCCACGCAAGCCCGCAGACCAGGACGAAGGCGAAGAGGAGGGCGAGGAGGATCGATCCCCAGCGGAGTCTGCGATCCGCCGCCAACAACCCGCCTCCGGCGAGCAAGCCCGAGACGATCAACAGAGCGAGTTCCAGCGAGTCGCTCATGGTGTGGATTTCCTGCCGAGCCGGATCGGTTCTCCGGCGGTCGCCTCGCGCTGCAGGTCGGCGAGACCGATCCTCAGCCGGTACCTGCCAGGCTCTGCGGGCTCCCCCGTGTCGTCGAGACCATCCCAGGGAGCACAGTGCCTGCCCGGACCAGAGAGAGGCCGCATGGAGAACAGTCTCCTGACGGTCTCGAGGCGGTCGAAGGCGACGATCTCGGCGCTGACCCTGTCGTCGCGCTGGAGGTAGAAGGAGATGGGTATCCCCGGGCCTCGTTCGTCTCTCGGACACTCATTGAAGGCCCCTCGAGTGGTCTCGACGTCGCTGACTACGGTTCCTTCGTCCCGGAACTGCTGGGTAACGAAGATCGCCACAAGGGTGCCCAACACGAGCAACCCGATCACGACGATCGGGATCGGGTTACCCGCGCGTCGGTCTGTCGAACTCAGGCGCCCGAAGCCTTGTCCGAGCCCAGGACCACCACCACGGAGGCTCCGCCTGCCTGCGGTCGGATTTCTGAGCTGATTGGCTGGATCACGCCGACTCCCACCGCCGAGGCGACGTCACCAGCCTCATCCTCACCGGCGGGCTCGAAGTAGACGACACTCGAGTCGAAAGGCTGATCGCTGTTGCCGACCGGCGTGACCCGGTAACCGAGCTTCTTGACTCGATTCGCGTACTCGGCAGCGAGACCTGCCGACGAAGTGCTGTTCAGGACCGCCACTTGGGTATTTGCAGCGTCACCGCCTGCACTCTGGCCGGAATCGGAGCCACCACCTCGTGTGATGGCGAAGACGACCCCACCGATCAGCAGCAACGCGCCAATCGCGATTACTACCAGGACACGTCCGTCGGGGAGTCGACCACGTGCTCCGGCGGTTCGCTCGAGCATGCGCTCCTTGCGCTCAGTGGCTTGGCGGGTCAGCTCGGCCCTACGGAAACCTTCGGCTCGGGACGCGTCGGCGGCGGCCTCAGGGTTCTCGACAAGATACTCGGCGTTCTCGCGCAGGCGTCGAACGTCCCGTCCCTGGACGAAGTAGAGGAGCGCGAGAACCGCAACTCCCAGGAAGGCTGCGATTCCGGCTACTGCACCTATCTGCTGAAGGATTTCCATAAGGGGGCGCGGCGGGGGATTCTAGTCGCCCTGAGTCAGGG
>JAUMFR010000023.1:0-2259 GCA_032119755.1 Solirubrobacterales bacterium
GCCTCGACCTCTGCTCTCGTTCCGTCGCCAGAGAGGTCGACTGCGCGGGCGAAGACATCTCCGCCTGAACCGAATCGGAGAGTCTCCACGCCTTCGGCAGTGCAGGGTTCGAGATCTCCTTCGACGTGAGGTCCGAGGTATCCAGCGTCAGCTGGAACCACTGCCGTTCCCCCGTCTTTGACCCCCGCGAGCATCTCGGCCTTGGTTGCAGCGATCGCCTCGATCGTGCCGAGGAGCTCCAGATGTACCGGGCCCACATTCGTGACTACTCCGACATCTGGCTCGGCTATCGCGCAGAGTTCGCTTATCTGTCCGACCCCGCGCATCCCCATCTCGCAGACCAGGATCTCGGTATCGGCTGGTGCCTCGAGGATCGTGAGGGGCACCCCTATCTCGGTATTCCGATTTTCTCGACTCGCATACGTGAACTCGCCCAACAGGGAGCGACAGATGTCCTTGACCGTCGTCTTGCCGTTGGACCCGGTGATCCCCACCACCTTGCAACGGAGGTCCCGGCGCCGTTGACGTGCGATCGCCTGGAGGGCGTGAAGGGGGTCGCTGGTGCCGATCACCCAGGCTTCCCCCGGTTCGACCCGGTCCGCCCACTCATCTGACACCACGACGCCCCACGCGCCCTTCTCCAAGGCCTCGGCAGCGAAGGAACCACCGTCACAGGTGGCACCGGGTAGCCCGACGAAGAGGTCACCTGATCGAACCTCCCGGGAGTCGATGACCGCACGAGACGGCAGTCCGCCACCACCCTGGTTCACCAGCCGGCCTCCAGCGGCAGCGACGAGATCGGTACCGGCGACCATCACCGGACTCGGATCAGCCACCCTCTTGCCCCACTCTGGCATCGATCTCATCGCGGAGGACCTCGCGGTCGTCGAAGGGGATCTTCCTGCCCTGCTCGAACTCCTGCCCTTGCTCGTGGCCCTTCCCGGCGATCACCACGGTGTCCCCTGTCGTGAGGCCCTCCAAAGACCTGGATATCGCCTCCTGCCGGTCCTCGATCACCTCTATCTCCGCCCCCTCCACGCCCTCGGCCCCGACACGGACCTGCTCGATGATTCCCGCCGGATCTTCTGAACGGGGGTTATCGGAGGTGATGATCGCGAGGTCCGAGAGTTCGGCCCCTGTCCTCCCCATCAACGGCCGCTTGTCACGGTCACGATCGCCACCGCACCCGAACACGGTCACGAGCCTTCCCCGGGTCAGCTCTCGAGCTGCGGTCAGAACGTTCTCTAGAGAATCCGGTGTGTGGGCGTAGTCGACGATCGCTGCAAACGATTGACCGGCGTGAACGGACTCGAACCTGCCGGGAACCTGCTCCGCATCCTCGAGGGCAGCCGCAGCAGCCGTGAGATCCAGTTCGAGTGCAACTCCCACGCCGAGTGCAGCCAGGGCGTTCTCGACGTTGAACCGAGCCGGAAGCGGGGTACGCACCTCGAATTCGACTCCATCCGAACCGAGGCATGCGAACTCCGAACCAGTCGCGTCATAAGTGACGCCACGGGCGCTGAGGGTTGCAGGACCGCCTTGAGCCGAGAAGGTAACCAGGGCGGGTCCGCTGCCTATTTCTTCCGCGAGACGGCGGCCGTAGGGATCATCGACGTTCACCACCGAGATGCCTCCTTCGAGCTCCAGCTCGGGGACTCCGCCCTCGACTGCGAAGAGCAGCCGCTTCGCTTCGAAATACTCCTCCATCCCGGGGTGGAAGTCGAGGTGGTCCTGGGTGAGATTGGTGAAGACCTTCGCATCGAAATGGATGCTGGCTGCCCGCTTCAGCGCCAGAGCGTGAGAGGAGACCTCCATCACGCAGGCATCGTCGCCGGCATCCAGCATCTCGCGGAACGTCCTCTGCAGATCGACCGCCTCGGGTGTGGTCCGCTCGGCCTCGGACTCCCTCCCACCTACCACCTGCTTGACGGTACCGAGGAGCCCGCAGCGTCGACCGGCCGACTCCAGCAGCGACCTGACCAGGAACGAGGTGGTGGTCTTTCCGTTGGTACCCGTGATCCCGACCACGACCATCTCGGCAGTGGGGTCTCCGAAAAAACGCGAGGCGATCGGCGCCATCATCGCCCGCGAGTCACCGACCACCGCCTGTGCGACGGGCAGCTCGAGCTCTCGTTCGACCACCAGCGCAACTGCACCTGCCTCCACCGCGTCGGGGGCGAACTCGTGACCATCGGTCTCGCCCACTCCGGGTACACAGAAGAACAGCGCGCCGGGTTCGACCCGGCGGCTGTCGTAAGC